>CAZJNB010000180.1:0-4801 GCA_964547385.1 uncultured bacterium | reverse complement strand
CAACAGCGCGCGCCTCCGCATATGATAAAAATAAAAGGTCCTTCGCCCTCGTCATACCGACATAGCACAGGCGCCGTTCCTCCTCCACCTCCGCGGCGTCGCTCATCGCGTTGGCGTGCGGTAGGAGGAACTCCTCCACGCCGACGATAAAGACCGCGCCGAACTCGAGACCCTTAGCGGTATGAAGCGTCATAAGGGAGACGCGGTCGGCGTCGGCGTCGTAGGCGTCCACGTCGCTCACGAGGGCGGCCGACTCGAGAAAGTCGGCCAGCGACGCGTCCGGGTATTCCCCCTCGAACTCCGCCGCGGCGGTAACCAACTCCCGCACGTTCTCGGCACGGGCCTCCCCCTTTACGGTCTCGCTTTCGGCCAGCCACGTCAGATAGCCGGTACGTTCGACGACTTCGGTCAGGACTTCGCTGGGCGGCCGGGACGCCGCACTTGCCGCGAGCTCTGCGATAAGCGTAGTGAAGCGGCGTAGGCCCGCGGCGGCGCGCGCCGGCAAGAGCGCCAGGACTTCCTCGTCGCCCGCGGCGGCGAGGGGCGCGCGGCCCCGGCGATGGTCCTCGATACGGCCGAGCGAAGTCGGACCCACGCCCCGCGGCGGGATGTTGACGACGCGGCCGAACGCGAAAGCGTCGCTGGCGTTATGTATCAGCCGGAGGTACGCGAGCGCGTCTTTGACCTCGCGGCGTTCGTAAAAACGGGTTCCACCCACGATCTGGAAGGGCACGTCGGCACTCGTCAGGACCTCTTCGAATACGCGCGACTGCGCGTTAACGCGATAGAGTATCGCGCAATCCCGGTAGTTCAGGCCATAATTGGCGCGGACCTCTTCCAACGCGAGGGCGACGCGCAGCGCCTCGTGGCGTTCGTCGTAGCAACGTATCACCGCCGGTTTAACCTCCGCGGCCCGCTCGCTCCAAAGCGATTTCGCGTATTGACCCTGGGCGTTGAAACGGATGAGGGCGTTGGCGGCGTCGAGGATCGCCCGGTGGGAACGGTAGTTCTGCTCGAGGGTATAGAGCTCGGCGTCCGGGAAGTCGGCACCGAAACGCTGGAAGTTGGCCACTTCGGCGCCGCGCCAACGGTAGATCGATTGGTCCGGGTCGCCGACGACGCACACGTCGCGATAGCGGCTCGCGAGGAGTTTTAAGAGTTCGTATTGTGCGAGATTGGTATCTTGGTATTCGTCGACGAGGATATGGCGGTAACGGTCCTGCCACCGGCGTAGGACTTCGGGTTCGCCGCGGAAGAGGAAGACCGTCTGCATCAAAAGATCGCCGAAGTCAAAGGCGTTGTTCTCGCGAAGAAGCTGTTCGTAGGCGGCGTAGACGTCGGCGACGACCTCCGCGTAACCGCTCTCACGGGGGTAATCGGTTGGGCCGACGAGTTCTCGCTTCGCCGCTTCGATGGCCCGGGCGAGCTGGCGGTAGGGGAACTGTTCGGCCGGGAGGGTCCACTTCTCGGCGATCTTCTTAAGCGCGGCCTCGCTATCGCCCCGGTCGAAGATGACATAGTTCTTGTCGACGCGGCCCGCGGTATGCGCGCACTCGGCGCGGAGGATGCGGGCGCAGGTGGCGTGGAACGTGCCAACCGCTACCGCCGGCCGGTAGCCCAACGCCGAGGCAAGCCGGCTTGCCATCTCTTGCGCCGCTTTATTGGTAAAGGTTACTGCCAGGACGGCGGCGGGCGGTACGCGTCGGCGCGAGAGGAGATAGAGGATCCGCTCGGTAATAACGCGGGTTTTACCGGAGCCGGCGCCGGCGACGATAACCATAGGCCCGGGCGGCGCTTCAACGGCGCGTTCCTGAGCCGGATTGAGTTCTACTTCCATCGAATACGCTCGTAGCCTATTAAAAATCGCCCGGGTGGGCGGCTTATATAAATAATGGTTTTCGGAATACGGACGCTTAGGCTATCTTCTCTTCGAGGATGTTACCCAAGCCGATATCTTCCGCCGGGCCGTTGTCGCCGAAGACGGCGGCCAGGACCTTATTGTGCCGACGCGAGGCGGCGATTTTGTTGGACTGCTTCTCGGCCGTAGCGTAAATCTGTTCCTTGACTTCGGCCAACGCGACGATGAGGTTTTTCTTTCCGAAGTCGTCGAGGCTCTCGATATCCGTGTCGAGTTTCGCGACGTTAATACGACCGTTCCGGTTAAATTTAATGATCTCGACTTGCGGGTAGCGCTCCGCTTGTTCGGCGATGCGTTGCCGGAGGTTCTTGTCCTGTTTGATGGCGTTATACAAACCGTTGGGCTTATCTACGTTATCGAGGAAGGCGTTGATGAAAGTGGCGAGGACGCCTACGTTCGTCTTCGCGCTCTTTTCCGCTTTGCCGGCCGGCCGCCCGGGTTGCGGCTTTTCTACGGCGGCTAAAAATTCCCGGAGGCTCTTGACGCGCGGTTCTTCATCCTTGGCGGGAGGTGCCTCCGGCCGCTCCTCCGGCGGGAAGGCTATCAAGAGGCCGGCCTGAATAAGGTGGTAGATTATCCGGGTGGTTTTGAATTCTGAGAAGCCGGTCCTCTTCGCGAGGTCGGCGACATCCAGCTGGCCGTCGACCAACGAGAGGACCTTCCACTCGTGCGCCTGGAGGGTGATATTGTCGGCCTTGTCGCCCGGGCCGGCGGCGAAGGCTACGATATAATTGGGTCCACCGACGGTTTTTCGTAGTTTCGTCCATTCGTCGAGGCGGCGTACGGCTTCCATAATTAGGTTCTGGCAGTCGAGCTCGATCGTCCGGGCGTCCGAGGCTATTTCGGTATCGAAAGTGAACCGCCCCTTCTTCCAATTAAAAGTCTCGTATACGGCCCTTTCGCCTTCCTGCTCGGCCAATTGGGCGTGAACGGCTTGCCCGCGCTCGAACCATATTTTCGCGGTACGGCCGGCGTTAGTTATCGTGAGCAGGCCCGTGCGCGAGCCCATATTGACGAGTTGGAGAACGTCCGCCAGCGGGAAATCTTCTAAGTTACCGTCAAGACCCATATAGTGCTAAGGCAACGCAGGGGTCGCGACCGGGCGCCGTCCGCCGGCCGCCGGCCCCGGGTCCCCGTTTTAACGTACTGTTTGGCGCGAAAGGTGCGCGATTACCAATTTCGATATCGCGCGTAAACTATCGAAAACCCCTACGCCCGTCGTCGCGATGGATTCGAAACACGGCACTTCGTCCTTGTTGAGCGCGGCTTCGAGTTCCTCGACCGGCGAACAATGGGGTAAGTCGCGTTTATTGTATTGCACTATGTAGGGAATGCTTTCGAGTTTATACCCCTGAAGTTGCAGGTTCTTCTTCATATTCTCGAACGATTCTACGTTCTCCTCGAAACGGTTACGTTGCGAATCCACCACGAAGATGATGCCGTCCACGCCCTTGAGGATAAGCTTGCGCGAGGCGTCATAATGGACTTGGCCGGGAACGGTATAGAGGTGAAAGCGGGTCTTGAAGCCGTTCACCGTGCCCAGCTCTAAGGGGAGGAAGTCGAAGAACAAGGTGCGGTCCGTATCCGTCGCGAGCGAGACCATCTTCCCCTTAATATCGTGGGGAAGCTTTTCGTGGATGTATAGGAGGTTCGTCGTTTTGCCGCAAAGGCCACAGCCGTAATAGACGATCTTGCAGTTGACCTCACGCGACGAATAATTGATAAGGGACATAAAGACCACCCCGCCCGACGACGGGCCTTAGTCAGTCTTTAAAGAGGTTATCGATCTCGCTCTCGGCTACGCTCGAAAAGGAATCACCTAACGCCGCGCCGGATTCGCCCCGTTCAGCGACCTTCTCGAAGATGCGGCTGAATATCGCGGTGAGCTCCTCCACCGCCTTTTTCACCCGCAACCGGACGAGCCCCAACGTAGTCTTGTTGTCGAATACGACCACCAGGATTACCCGCTGGACGACTACCGAGAGGTGTATCGACTCGCTCGTCCCTTGGTGAAATAACACCGAGAATTCATCCTGGCCAAGGATCTTCGCGAGTTCGCTCGTCGCGGCATAGTTGCCGGCGGAAAGTGACGCAAACGACAACGAGTCCATCCGAGCGGTGTCGCCCTGGCTGGAGATTAGTTGGCCCGAGCGGTCGACCAAAAGGGTGAACTTCGAGTTCGTTTCCCGGACGAGCGTAGCCAGAATCTCGTTGATGAGCGAGTAATCTTCTTCGAATAATACGAGGTCGGTACTTACCATCGGACTCCACCCCCTCGCACGGCGAGGAAGTATCGGGTTTATCGGCGCGCATACGCCGCCGGCCTCACGGCCCGGGCCAGACGCTTTTAACATACGCCCGAGCCGAAGGTTAGTAATTACCCTTTAACGCATTACATTAGAATATAAACCGGCTTCTAAGTCAAGGGTTTTTTACCGAAGCCTATATCCAGAACCGAGTTTATTTGCCTTGCGCACGCCGTTACTATTTGCTATAATCCTAGCCGTCGGCTTAAAAACTCAAGGAGCACTTGATATGAAAAAGGGGATACACCCGCTTTATGAACTCGCGATCGTCCGGTGCGCCTGCGGCAACGAGGTCGAGGTCCGTACGACGGCCCCCGGCATCAACGTCGAGATTTGCGCCAATTGCCACCCCTTCTTTACCGGAAAACAAAAGCTGGTCGATACTGCCGGCCGCGTAGAACGATTTCGTAAACGCTACGGTATGAGCGAAGATACGTCTACCGCCGAGGCCGTAGCCCGCGCCCACAAAAGCCAGCGACAAAAAAAGGCCCGCGCCGCCAAGAAAAAGACGCCTCCCTCCAAGCCGGCGCCGGCCAAGGGCCGAGTGAGAACCGCAGCCGCGGCGAAGCCGGCGATA
>CAZJNB010000179.1:0-4823 GCA_964547385.1 uncultured bacterium | reverse complement strand
ATGTAGAGGACGGCGGCGAATGGCGGTTTGTCGACTATTACGATATCGTAGGCCCTATGGCCGCGAAGAGGGACGTCTTGTCCTTCGAGCTCCCCGCCGCGGCGTCCGATGAGGTGAAGGTCAAGCTGGAGTTCGGGCCGCTGTTCTGGGAGCTCGACTACGTCGCGCTCGACTTCTCCGCCGACCAGCCGGTGCGATTAACAGAAGTCCCGTTAACTAACGCCTTCGACGAGACGGGCCGGGACGTATCCGATTTGCTCTTCGAAGACGACGGCCGTTACTACGTGCAACCCGAGGTCGGCGAGTACGCGCTCATAACGTTCGCCGCCCCCGAGGTGGAGGAGGGGATGGCCCGCACGACCGTTCTCCACAGCAAAGGCCATTACGAAATCCTAAGAGACCCGCGGGGCAAGCCGGACCGTTCGCTACTGTATTCATTTAGAAAGGCCGGCCGGTTTATCAAATTCTCCCAAGAATTATTCCTGCATTACTACGAGACGATGGTGAGTCATGAGGGTTAAGGGGTCCCCTCCGGAGACGGCCCGCTCCCCCCTGGTGGGGGGACCGAAAAAGGAAATCATCCTCCTATTAATCGGCCTGCACGTTTTTTGGATCGCGCTGGCCGTCTACCGCAACCCTTTTTCCGCGTTTACGGTGTGGAGGGCGTTAAGGCGAAAGTACCGTTTGTTCCACGGGGATTTCCCGATTCTGAAATTAGCTCGGGCCGGCGGCCTGTATTTTCGGTCCTTGTATGAGCCCGGTTGGCCCTCGGCGTCGTTTCGGTCGTTCATGAGAAATGAGCTCAACCGTATACGCCCGTTTCAGCCGGACCGGGGTCATCTTTCCACGATGATCTTCGCCGTCTCGAGCCGGTGCCCCTTACGGTGCGAACATTGCTTCGAGTGGCAGAATTTAGACCGCCGGGAAGCGCTCTCTCTGGGTGACTTAAAGGAAATACTGGAGAAATTCCAGCGGCGCGGGATCGACCAGGTCCAGCTTAGCGGCGGCGAGCCGTTGTGCCGCCTCGACGACACGGTTGAGTTGATAAGGACGGCCCGGGCCGGCACCGATTATTGGCTCCTGACGTCGGGCTACGGGTTGACGCGCGAGGTCGCCGCGCGGCTCAAAGAGGCGGGGTTGACGGGCGTGAGCGTAAGCCTCGACCACTGGGACGAAGAACGCCACAACGCGTTCCGCCGAGACGACCGGTCGTTCTATTGGGTTAGGGAAGCGGCCCGAAACAGCCGGGAGGTCGATTTGCCGGTGTGTTTATCCCTCTGCGCGGTGAAGGATTTCGTAACGGCCGAGGACCTATGGCGGTACGTTTACCTCGCGAAGGAATGGGGCGCCGGGTTTGTGCGGCTATTGGAGCCGAGGAAGGCCGGCCGTTTTGAAGATAAGGACGTCGAATTGGAAGACGAACACGTAGAAATGCTCCAAAATTTCTACGAAACGGTAAACTCCAACTCGGCGTACCGCGAGCTACCGATCGTAAATTACCCCGGTTATCATCAGCGTCTTATCGGCTGTGTGGGTGCAGGGAATAGATACCTGTACGTCGACTCTCGCGGCGGCCTTCACGCCTGCCCTTTTTGCCAAAATGAAGTCGGTAACGTCCTAGTAGACCCATTAGACGACGCCATAAGGGAGATGAAAAGGACCGGGTGCCACGCGTTCGAGACTAACGCGCGCGTTTAGTCGTTGGTTATTGAAAGCGAACCCTCCCTCGGCCGCACCTACGTGAAGGCGTTGTTTAAGTGAAGGAGCCGAAGATGAAACGGAAATGGCTACGTACGGTCTGGCACGCGCTGTTCGTGAGCGGCGTTTTCCTCGGGTTTTCCTCCTGCACCGAGGGGACCGGACCACCCCAGACGAACCCGTACAATGCGAGGTTACAGTTCGAACAGCTCGACTTTAACGTCGAGGGCATGCCGATGAAAGACTCGCCGTGGGGCTCGGTCGTATTAAACTTAGTACAACCCGGTGCTTTTACCGGGAGCGGTCCCCTACTCAACGTGGCGGTAGACAATCGGTGGGTAATTCAGAACGTCCCGGTCCTGTTCGATCCTAAAGGCGGCGGCGAAGTCATCTCGTATACGTATTACTTCGATTTGGGTGTTCCTTACGGAACCGACGTCGCCGAGCTGGAGTACGCCTTCGAGCTGACCGCCGATGTCCGCCTGACGATGCCTAACGACTTTCGAAAGGCGTCGGTGGCCGACCGTTCTTTCATAATGTCGAGCGGTATCCGCGGCGAATCCCTCCTGCCTATACCCCCGCTTGTTACAGAAAAAGGCGACCGGGTCGTTGGGCAAATGTGGGCCAATCTCGGATACTTCCCGAATCAAGAATGCGGCGTTAATGAGTGCGTTCCCGCGGCCGTATCGAACAGCCTTAACTTTCTCAACGGTAAATACAACCTCGGGATGTCTACGCCCCAAATGGACATAATAACTATGAAACAGGCAACTGGCTGGGACAATGGCTGCGCCGGAAACTGGCCCGATAACAAAGACGCGTGGATGAAAAAATACAATTACCCCATAACTACCCGGACCGAAACCAATTTCGACCAAATTATAAACGACGTTAAGGCCGGTCAAGACGTCGAGGTATATAGCCCGGTCCATTGCGCCGCGGTAAGAGCCATCGGTAAAATGGCGGACGGGAGGTATATTCTTTATGTAGCGCATGATACCAAGCAGGGTGAAAAAGGCGGCTTGCGAATAGAAAAAGTAATCTTCGACCCCACAACCGGGACGTTCGAAGGTGCCCCCGGATTTAACGGGTTGCCTTTATATAGTTTCACGGTGGAATGTCCGAAGTAAGGCCCAGCCCCTTTGCCTTCGCTTAACAAGATAGAGCCGGCGTCGCGTCGCGTCTCTTCGGCCGCGTGAAGGCGTCGTTTAAATAGGGTGACGTAGGGGTAATAACTAAGCCGCCCATCCGGGCGGCTTTTCTTTTCTAACGCGGTGGCCCTCAGTCGTATTTGCGGAAGATGTTGCGGACGACGTGGCCGGCGAGGTGGGGGTTTTCTTTTAGGCGTCTCGTCGAGTAGGCGTGCCAGGCGGTCCCGAAGGGGACGTAGATGCGGAGGCGGTGGCCGCCGGCGACGATGATGTCGCGCAACTTCGCGTCCACGCCCAAAAGCATCTGGAACTCGTATTGGTCCGGCGCCAGGCCGAACTTGTGGACCGCGCGCAGTCCTTCCCAGACCATCATCTCGTCGTGCGTCGCGATGCCGACGTAAGCGCCGCCGCCCAGTAGGACGTCGAGCAACAGGCCGTAGTTGGCGTCGATAACGGCTTTGTCCTGGAACGCTACTTCCCGCGGCTCGAGGTATATCCCCTTACAGAGGCGGACGTTGGCTTGGGCCGCGGCGAGCCGGGCGCAGTCGCCCAAGCTCCGCCGGAGGTACGATTGGATGACGATGCCGACGTTGTCGAAGTCGGCCGCGAGCGCGAAGTAGAGGTCGAGGGTGTCTTGGGTGCAGGAGGAGTCCTCCATATCGACGCGGACGAAGTTGCCGTAGCGTTTCGCCTCGGCGCATATCGTCGCGACGTTCTCGCGGCAGAAGCCGGCGTCTATTTTCAGGCCGAATTGCGTCGGCTTGAGCGAGATGTTGGCGTCCAGCCCCTCGGCGTCGATCGTCGCGAGTACCTCTTTATACGCGGCCACCGCGGCGAGGGCCTCCTCGCGCGTCTCGACCTCTTCGCCCAGGACGTCGAGTGTCGCGAGGATGCCGCGGCCGTTTAGGCCTTGGACAACGCGAACGGCGTCCGCGAGTTTGTCGCCGGCGATATAGCGCCCGGCGAAGTAACGGACGAGTGGTTTGGGAACGAGCGGCAACGCCGCGACGACGGCGCTGTTGAAAAGGTTCATCGCGCACCCTCCCGGAGGCGGCGACAAGCGCAAACCGCGGGCCGAGCCGCAGTTGCCTTTATAAGTTGATTAGCCTTTCCGCTACGCGGCTACCGCGCGGTTACGAGCTTGCGGGTAAAGGTCTCGCCGCCGGCCTGGAGCCGGTAGAGGTAGACGCCGGCGGCGACCGGTTGGCCGGCGTCGGTGCGCAGGTCCCAGGTTATTTCGTTGGGGCCTTCCCGGCCTGCGCCGTTGAAGAGGGTGCGGACCTAACGGCCGGCGCAGTCGAAGACCTCGAGGGTTGCCGGCGCCGCGGCGGCGAGCTCGAATTTAATCGTTGTTGCCTCGCGCGCCGGGTTGGGCCAGTTCTGGGAAAGGGTTGCTACTTTTGCGACCGCCTTTCCGCCTGCGCGGGCCGTCGCCGGCCCGAAGGTCTCGAGCCGGCCGCGGAGGTCGACGGCTTCCAGAACGTATTCGTAATCGCGGCCTCGGGCGACGTCGCGGTCGCCGTAGGCGTAGGGCGAGCGGCCGGCGATGAGGTTTCGATTCAGCTTCACGTACGTCCCCGTCGCCGGGGCGTCACTCTTTGGCCGCCGGTAGAGGTTGAAGCCCGCGACTTCGTCCTCGACCGTCGCCTCCCAGCGGAGGGCGACGCCGCCGGCGACGCCCCGGGCGCGGAAGCCGGATACGTTCACGCCCAGTTGGCAGACGCCGAGTTTTAATAATTTGAGGAGGACCGGGTATTGCTCGGCACAGGTTATGGGGATTTGGGACGCGGGCGGTTGGAACTGGGTATCTATTTCGAAGGTTACGCCCCAGTCTTTACTGTGGCCCGAGCCGTCGTAGTCCCAATCCACGGCGTTGCCGCTCGCGAGGTAGCCCAACATTTCCCAATCGTTGCCGTGTTGCCACCCGGGGAGCGTTTGAAGGAGGTATTCCGAGAGGTCTTTGTAGTATTGGTA
>CAZJNB010000178.1:0-4825 GCA_964547385.1 uncultured bacterium | reverse complement strand
GAGGTCCCGGGCGACGTGAACGCCGCACTCGGCCAACCGCGTTACGACCTGGGGGTTATGGATGAGGGCGCCGAGCGTAAAAACGGGCCCGGGCGCCGCCGCGGCGTCGAACGCCGCCTTCGTCGCTCTCTTCACGCCGTAGCAGAAGCCGGCGTCCGATGAAATGATGACCTTCATTCCGACAACAAGCCTTCGCGGAGGGCGGCGACCGCGCCCATAATTTCGGCCGCGACCGCGCGGTAGGTATCCTTGGCCGGCGGCATTTTCCGGTAGGCCGCCAAGTCAACGGCCGGCCCGAAGCAGACCGTTACCTTCGCCGCTCGCGGCGCTTTCGCGCCACGCGGGAGCGCATCGTAAGAACCGTGAATATACGTCGGGACCAGCGGCGCCGTCGCGAGGTAGGCCAGCAGGCCGGCGCCGACCATAGGCCGTCCCGGGCGGCCGTCGCGGGAACGTGTCCCCTCCGGGAAATACATCACCAACTTACCCGCATCCAATTTTCGGAGCGCCTCTTTTAACCCCCCGGCGGACCACATATTCCTACCAATAGGGAAGGCGCCCCACGCTCTTATCAGCGTGCCGAAAAACGCGTTCCCGAAGAGCTCGGCGCGCGCCATATAATACATCACCCGCGGCGTCGCGTTACCTAAAAGCGGCGGGTCGAGGTAGGAGACGTGGTTCGCCGCGGCGAGGACGCCGCCGCGGAGCGGGAGATACTCCAGGCCGCGCACTTCGAAATCGAAGAGGAGCCGCGCGAGCGGCCACGCGACGAAAAAGTGCGCCGGGTGCCATACCGCGGACCGGAGCCAATGTCCGACGTTACCGCGCAACGTTCTCCCCGCCCACGGCGCCGCCGCGCCTAACCACGCCGACGACGTAATTAACGACCTCGGCGAAGGTCATATCGCTCGTATCAATATAAACGGCGTCGGGCGCCCGTCGGAGCGGCGCGACGTCCCGCGTCGCGTCCCGGCGGTCCCGCGCCGCAAGCTGTCTCTCCACCTCGGCGACGGTAATCCTTTCGCCCGCGGCGTTCAGCTCGGCCGCGCGGCGACCGGCCCGGGCGGCGAGCGATGCGTCCAAATAAAACTTGAACTGCGCGTTCGGGAAAACAACGGTCCCAATATCGCGCCCCTCCATTACAACCCCGGGCGGCCGCGCGAGCCGCCGTTGGAGCGCCAGGAGCGCCGCCCGAACCTCGGCGTGAGCGGAAATGGTCGACGCGGCCGCGGCCATCTCGGGCCCCGCAAGCGCCGCCGTCACATCCTCGCCGTCGATTATTATAGCCGGCGCGCCGGCCCGCACCTCATATGACAACGACGTCTCCCGCGCAAGCGCCGCGAGCGTCTTCTCGTCGTCGAGCGCTATCCCCCGCCGGAGGGCTTGATACGCCAAGGCGCGGTAGAGCTTCCCGGACTCGGCGAAGGTCAACGCCAACGCCGCCGCGACCGCGGCGCCGACGGTGCTCTTTCCGGCGGCGGCGGGGCCGTCGAGGGCTATTACTATCGCCTCAGCTTTAGCGGCCATCGCGACGTAACGCGGCCACCTCCTCCACCGTCAACGCGCGCCACTGCCCGGGCCTTAGGCCCTCCAGCGTAACGGTCCCCACCGCGACGCGGCGTAGCGACGTTATCTCAAAACCCAACGCCGCGAACATCTGCCGGAGCATACGCTTCCGTCCGTAACACGTAACCACCGTTACACGGGAAGAGCCGGGAGCCGTCTTTACCCGGGCGACCTTCACTTTCCCGAGGTGCCCGTCCTCCAACGAGATACCCCGCTCGAGCGCGGCGACGGCCTCGGCCGTAACCTCTCCCCTCACCTCGACTTCGTATCGTTTCGGGACGCCGAAGGAGGGATGCGCGACACGCTGGGCGAAGGCGCCGTCGTCGGTGAGGAGGAGCAAACCCTCGGTATCGAGGTCCAGGCGGCCCACCGGCTTCAACGTACGCAGGCGCCGCGGCAATTCGCCCGCCACCGTCCGTCGGCGAAAAGGGTCCCGGCTCGTGGTGAGGACGCCGCGGCGTTTATAATAGGCGTAGTAACGGAACCGCGGCCGCGGCCGGACGGCCCGACCGTCCACCGTTACCCGGGCGCCGGCGGCGACGCGGGAGGCAAGCCCGCGCACCGTCTCGCCGTCGACCGCGACGCGTCCCTCCAAGACGAGACGTTCGACGGCCCGCCGGGCGCCGAGGCCGCAGCGGGCAAGGTAAAGGTTGATACGGACGCCGGCGCGCGCGCCCAAGACCCTCACGCCCCCGCCGCCGGGTCCTCCAACGCCGGCAGCTCGTCCAGCGAGGCGAGGCCGAAATATGCGAGGAAATGTTTGGTCGTGCGGTAGAGGAACGGCCTACCCGGGAGCTCTTCTCGGCCCGCCGTCGCGACGAAACTCCGCTCCATAAGGGTGCGAAGGACGCCGTCGCAGTTGACGCCGCGGACATCCTCGATCGCGACACGGGTGATCGGTTGCCGATAGGCAATAATGGAGAGGGTCTCGAGGGCCGCGCGGCTCAAGCGGGGCGGCGCCTCGGTGGGGAGGACCTTCCGGGCCCACGCCGCGTATTCCTCGCGCGAGAAGAAGCGGTAGCCGCCGGCGACACAGGCCAGCTCCACGCCCCGGCCCTCGTATTCGGCCTGAAGCTCAGCGATAATCCCCTTTAATTCCGCCGTGGTAACGTCGCCTACGACCGCGGCCAACTTCCGCAGGGAAAGCGGCTCGGGCGTCACGAAGAGGACCGCCTCGACGACGTTCTTGAGCGGCGCCGGAGGCGTTCTATCTTCGCCGTCGTTCATACCAGCGCCAACGTCGGATAGACCCATATCTCGGCGAACGTCCGGTCCTGGCGGACGCGACATTCGCCGGCGTGAAGAAGCTCCAACAGCGCAAGAAAGGTTACGATTATCACGATGCGCGAGCCTTCGAAAAGGTCTTCGAAGCGGATGCGCGCCGCCGCGGCGCGGAGGCGCCCGCGTAAAAAGGCCAACTGTTCATCCAGCGTGGGGCCGCGTAACCCCGGCGCGACGGCTCCCGGCTCCGGCGCCCGGGCCAAGACGTTCTGAAGCGCCGATAACAAAGCGAATATCGATTCGCCTTCCTCATCCTGGCTCGAGAAGCGGCCGTCGCCGCCGGCGGGGTATTTCAACGCCTGGTCGGCGGCGCGCTCGGCCAACGTGCCGGCGGCTTTCTTGTAACGTTTATATTCGAGGAGTTGGGCGACGAGCGCGGCGCGCGGGTCTTCTTCCACATCGCCCGTCGGAACTTCGGCGCGCGGCAATAACATCGCCGACTTTATCTCCATAAGCGTCGCCGCCATAACGAAGAAGTCGCCGGCAACGGTAAGCTCGAGCTCTTGTATTAGGTCGAGATAGGCGAGGTATTGCTCCGTAATCTTGGCGATGGGGATATCATAGATGTCCACCTCTTCTTTGTGGATGAGGAAGAGAAGGAGGTCGAGGGGGCCTTCGTAGATGGGGAGCTTGACGCGATATGCCATCGTAAGCGCCCTTAGCGGCGGCGGGGAAGGCCCATCGCGGCGTGGGCCTCCTCGTACGTTTGGCGGGCGACCTCGCGCGCGCGGCGGGCGCCGTCGTCGAGGATGGCGTGGAGGTCCGCGGGCCGGCGGGCGAAGTCGGCACGCCGCGCGCGGAGCGGCTCGAGATACTCGTTCAACGCCCGCGCGAGCACCAACTTACAATCGGTGCAGCCGATGCGGGCCTGGGTGCAATCTTCGTATAAAGAGGCCGCGCCGGCGGCGTCGAAAATGTTCCGGTAGAGATAGAGGTTACATTCGTCGGGATGGCCGGCGTCGCGGCGGTAGACGCGCTTGGGGTCGGTGAACATCTTCTTCACCTTTTCCTCGACTTCCCGCGCCGAGTCCTTAATATATATCGCGTTATCGTAGGACTTGGACATCTTGCGGCCGTCGACGCCCGGAAGCCGGGCGACCTTCGTTAGGAGCGGCTTGGGCTCCACGAAGACGTCGCCGAAGAAGTTGTTGAAGCGCCGGACGATTTCGCGGCTGGTCTCGAGGTGCGGCAGTTGGTCCTCGCCGACGGGGACGCGGTCGGCCTTGTAGAGAATTATATCCACCGCTTGGAGGACCGGGTAGCCGAGGAGGCCGAAGGAGGCGGACTCGGCCAAGCCGAGCTCTCGGACGCGTTCCTTATAGGTGGGGACGCGCTCGAGCCAACTCACCGGGACGACCATCCCGAGAAGGGTGTAGAGGAGCGAGTGTTCGGCGACGTCCGATTGGACGAAGAGGACGCTACGCGCCGGCTCGAGGCCCGCGGCGAGCCAGTCGAGGAGAATCTCCATCCGGTCGCCAGCGACCGCGGACGTATCGGTGCGGTCGGTGAGGGCGTGGAGGTCCGCGACTTCGTAAAAACAGTTGTAATCGTCCTGGAGCGCGACCCAATTGAGGAGCGCGCCGACAAGGTTGCCGAGGTGAAGCGGCCCGGTAGGCCGCATCCCGGACAAGACGGTCCCCTTTTTCTTCGTCTTAGCCGACATAACTACGCCGCGCATATTAACACATTCGCCGCCGCGGCGCAACACCCCGCGAAATAAACGCCGGGCGGCCAAAGAGCTTAAAGGCGTTCGGCCGGAGGGAGAGAGTGACCTGATAAGGGAAGAAGTAGTTGCCGTATTGGTTTAGGTGGTGGCTACGAAGTCCTATTTACTATTTATAAGGTGAATAAAATGTATTGATTTAATACTCGGCGGATGTTATAATCGTCATACGTACGAAAAGCAATTTAAACCTTCTTTAAAAGGAGGTGAACACTTTGAAAAAAGCATTACTTATAAGCATGGCGATAGTTCTCG
>CAZJNB010000177.1:0-4834 GCA_964547385.1 uncultured bacterium | reverse complement strand
GGGTCTCTCGCGGGCTCGGCCTGCCTGGCCCAATCGAGGGGTTTGCGGGCCCGCGACATCTCCAGGTCCCATGCCGCGGCGCTGGCGACGCCCTTCGCGACGTCGCCCGCGTGGGCGGCGATGCGTGCGGCGACGACGCCCAGGCGGACGTCCTCGACGGTGGGGAGGGCGAGGTGCTCGGCCGGCGTAACGTAGCAGAGGAAGTCCACGCCCGCGGCCGCGGCGACGGCGCCGCCGATGGCCGCGGTGATGTGGTCGTAGCCCGGCGCCACGTCCGTTACCAAAGGCCCGAGGGTGTAGAAGGGTGCGCCGCCGCTGACGGCTTTCTGGAGGCGGACGTGTTCGGCGACGGCGTCGAGCGGCATATGGCCCGGGCCCTCGAGCATTACCTGGGCGCCGGCGCGCCGGGCGCGCGCGGCCAGCTCGGCGAGGGTGAGCAGTTCCGTCAGCTGGGCCTGGTCGTTGGCGTCGGTGAGACAGCCGGGGCGCAGGCCGTCGCCCAGCGAGAACGTGAAATCGTGCGTTCGCGCTAAGTCGACGAGGCGGTCGAAGAATTCATAGAACGGGTTTTCGGCGCGGCGACGGGCCATCCAGCTGGCCATAAGGGCGCCGCCGCGGGAGACGATATCGAGCTCGCGCCCTTGGCTCTTGAGCCGCGCGACGGCCTGGCGCGTTACGCCCGCGTGGAGCGTCATAAAAGAGACGCCGTCCTCGGCGTGCGCCGCGACGACCTCGAACAGCTCTTCCACGTTCAGGTCTTCGAAGTCGCGGCCCTCCTCCTCGGCGCGGGCGGCGGCCTCGTAGACCGGGACCGTCCCCACCGGCAACGACGTCGCCGCGATAATTGCGCGCCGGGTGGCGGGGATGTCGCCGCCGGTGGAGAGGTCCATCAGCGCGTCCGCGCCGGCCTCCTCGGCGACGCGGGCCTTGCACCGCTCGAGCTGGAGGTCGGCGCGGTCCGGGCTGGTGCCGATGTTGGCGTTCACTTTCGTCCTAAGGCCGCGGCCGATGGCCACCGCGCGGACGCGTTCGTCCAACGCGGCGTTGAAGGGGAGGACCGTTACGCCGGTGGCGATGGCGGCGCGGAGGTCTTCGGCGCGGACGCCTTCGGCCGCCGCGGCCCGAGCCACCTCGGGAGTTATGCGTCCCTCCCGTGCCGCGATGAGTTGCGTCATAAAATCATCATCTCCGTATATGCAATTATATTAGAAAATGACGCCGGCGTCAAGGCAAGACATATTTTCGCTTGACGCCGCGACGCGGGGTTGTTAGAAATGCACGCGTCCCCGGGACCGGCGCCGCGCGCGCCGGGCCATACTTTTTACGATTGCGAACGCGTCGAGGAGGAGGTTCACGTGGAAGAGGGAAAGGACAACGGCTCGAGGGGCGTCGGCCCCGAGACGAGGCGCTTGGCGGACCTCGTCGCCTACCAGGAGGCCGCCGTCGTGAGCACGACGATAATCGACAAGAAGGTCGGGACCGTTACGGCGTTCGCCTTCGCCGCGGGCCAGGGTCTGAGCGAACATACCGCGCGCTACGACGCGTTGGTATATATTATCGACGGCGTCGCGGACGTTACGATTTCCGGGACCGCGCGCCGCTTGGCCGCGGGCGAGATGATTATAATGCCCGCGAACGAGCCGCACGCGCTCCGCGCGCCCGAGAACTTCAAGATGCTCTTGGTGATGATACGGGAGTAGGGGCGCGGGCGCCGGACGGACGGAACGCCGGACTCCCTCGGGCGAAGAGACCCGAGGGGGTTTTCGCGAGGGAAAAAGGAGTTGATTTTTCAGGTATATTATGTTATATTATATTATAGGATATCGTAATAATGAATATCGCGTTACAGCTTAGAGAAGGAGGTAATTTGGACGACGAGGTCTATCGGCTCCACGCGGACGTGTGTAAGGTTATGGCCCACCCGCGGCGGCTCCAGATAATAAACGCGTTGCGCGATGGGGAGGCGACGCTGGGCGAGCTCGCCGCGGCGCTGGCGGTTCCCAAGGCGACGGTCTCCCAACACCTCAGCCAAATGCGGCAGCGGGGAATCGTCCGCCGTTGGCGCGACGGCGCCCACGTCTCGTACGCGTTGGCGAACGCGAAGATAATAGCCGCGTGCGACCTGATGCGCGAAGTTCTATTGGAACAGCTTGAGAAGCAAAAGAGGCTCGCCGAGGAGATGAGGCCCGCCGACCGTGCGGGGCGCCGCAAGGTGAAGGGCGGGAAGAAGTGACTACGGGCCAGAAGGTGCTGTTCGTAATCAACGACGGGCCCTACGGGAGCGAAAAGGCGTATAACGCGCTCCGTCTTGCGATGAAGCTGCAGGAGGAGGGTGCCGCCGCGGCGGTAAAAGTGTTCTTGTTGGCCGACGCGACGACGTGTGCTCTCCCGGCGCAAGAGACGCCCAACGGTTATTACAACGTCGCGAGGATGCTTAGGAGCATTATTTCGCGCGGCGGCGAGGTTGTGGCTTGAGGGAGCTGTGTCGCCGCCCGGGGTCTGGCGGCGCTCCCCTTGATAGACGGCGTTGCCGTTGGCGGCATAAGCGACCTTGCCCGGTGGACGGCGGCGGCCGATAAGGTGTTAACTTTTTAACGACGCGACCGGCGTCGAGGGTCCTTGGTAGAGGAGGAGTAGCGATGGAAAACGTAATATACGTGGGGTTGCTCGCGGTCCACAATATCGCGCTCGTGGGGTGCGTCGCGGCGCCGTTCTACAACCTCCGGCTCGTCAACCAGCGCGGCAAGCACGGTCCGAAAATTTTATACGAGCTCGACCGGGTCGTGGAAGATACGATACAGGGTAACGAGCCGTATTGCTGGGCGTTCATCATCGCCCTCTACGCCACCGGCTTCGCCTTCCCGCTCGTCTATTACGCGTTCCACGGCGAGTTCGCCGCGTTCGGCGGCGTCGCCTTCGCCGCGTTTCTCATAAAACACGTCTTCGTCTTCGGCATCGTCGCGGTCGCGTTTTACATTACGTTCGCGATTAACCCGAAGCTCAAGGCGCTCTTCGCGACGTTTAGGCCGGATGCGGCGCCGCCCGCGGACGACGCGTCCGCGTTCTTCGCCCTACGGGCGCGCCGGAAGAAACTATGCAAGATATGTTTTATCTTCGCCCTCGCGATTCTACTGATTTCGCCGGTCCTCCGGTTCTACTAAGTCGGGCCGGCGGAAGGGATAAGTCGAACGGAAACTTTAATCCCAAGGAGGGACGAGATGAAGAAGTCCATACTCGCCGTTGTCGTCGTTGCCGCGGTCCTTGGCGGCGTGACGCTGTTTCTCGCCGGGTGGTTCGTGGGGCCTACCCTTTTCGGCACCTACGGCCACGGTTACGGTTGGCGTTGTTGGGACGGACACGGCCCCGGCGCGGGCGCGGCCGCTATGATGGGCGCGCCGTGGACGCGTAGCAGTCCGTTCTGGAGTACGGATACGCCTCGTTATGGGCGTTATTGTGGCTGTCGGTGGCACCGTTAAGGTGTATTATTAACAGGAGGTTGATATGGATTCCTTTACCAAAGTAGCCGCGGCGGCCGCGATCGGCGTTGCCGTTCTCTTCGGTGTATTGGTCGTGGCCTCGAGCCTACTCGCCGGCGGCGCGGGCGCGTGTTATTGGCGCGGCGCCGGTTATGAGCACGACGCCGCGGCGGACGCGCACGCCGTAGGGTGGGACGGCGGCTGTCGCTGTCCGATGTGCGCGGGCGTGGGCGCGTTGGGGACCGAAGACGTGGATTATAGCGACCCGACCGCGGCGCTATACGCGAAGAAGTGCGCCGCGTGCCACGCGCTACCGTCCCGCAAAATTCATACCGCGGCGGAATGGGAAGTCGTCGTTACCAGGATGGAAGGCTACGCCGAAGGGCACGAAAGGATGATGGGCCCGAAGGGCTTGGCGATGTCGCCCGAGGAACGGGAAAAAATCCTCGAATACCTCCGGGCCGGCACCGGCCGATAGGGGCTTTAGGTAAATTTCGCGCGGCCGTACGGCGTCGTCGCCGGCTAAATCGAAGCCGAGACACGCCGAGCGGTCGTCGCTTTAGTTCCCACTCGCGCGGTTACGCTTGACTTTGAGCCGGTCTTTTAATAAAGTGTAGCGCGTCTTCAAGCTGAGTAACTTTACCGATATACGAGGTGGTTCTCATATGGCACGCACGCCCCTCATAGCCGGGAACTGGAAGATGAACAAGGCCGCGGACGAGGCGCGCGAGCTCGCCCGGGCCGTCGTGGACGGAACGCGCGACGCCCGGGGCGTCGAGGTCTTGTTATGCCCGCCGTTCACCGCTCTCGCCGCAGTCGCCGAGGAATTGAGCGGCTCGGCGGTGAAGCTCGGCGCCCAGGACCTCTTTTACGAAGCGGAGGGCGCCTATACCGGCGAGGTGTCCGCGAAGATGCTCACCGCGTTGGGCGTCGCATACGTCATCGTCGGCCACTCGGAGCGGCGGCAATACTTCGGCGACGATGACGACGTCGTGAACAAGAAGGTCCGCGCGGCGCTCGCTCACGGCCTGAACGTTATCGTCTGCGTCGGCGAGACGCTGGCGACGCGCGAGGGCGGCGATTGGGAGGGGCTCGTGCGCGGCCAGCTCGCCGCGGCCCTCGCCGGCCTGGAGGCGTCGTCGCTCGCCAAGGTGACGGCAGCCTACGAGCCGATATGGGCCATCGGGACCGGGAAGACCGCGACGCCCGCGCTGGCCGCGGCGGCCCATCGCGTGCTCCGGGAGGAGATAGCGGCCCGTTTCGGTGCCGCCGCGGCCGCCGATATAAGGATTCTCTACGGCGGCTCGGTGAAGGCCGATAACGTAAAAGAGCTTATGGCCCAAGAGGATATTGACGGC
>CAZJNB010000176.1:0-4891 GCA_964547385.1 uncultured bacterium | reverse complement strand
CGGCGAGCGAGGACGGACCGTCTACCTGGGCGATGAGATATCGCCCGACACCTGCCGCATATGGGATGCGGCGACGGGCGAGGTTTTAGATAAAGACCGCTTCCGTTTCGATATGGGCGAGGTCGAGGGCCATTATGCCGAAGTCGTTCGCCGGTTGACCGCGTAGGCGCGGCGGTGCCGGGCCGCAGTTATGATATTATTACTTATCGCGCTCCTGCTGCTCCCGAGCACTTTGATACCGCGCAAAGAGTTTTACCCGGTAGAAAAAGTAGAGGTCAAAGCGCGGGACGGGAGTTTTCCGCCGGACGCGCGGCGGGCCATCGTTGTAACGCGCACCGGCGGCGCGTCGCCCGTCAAAGTCCTCAACGTTAAAGCCTACGAAAAGGAAACGGAATACAACACCGCCCGCGTCGAATATATCGTCGTCTACCATAGCCGCGACTACGTGATGGCCCAACGTCAGGTCGATTTCGAATCCTTCGAAAAACTCTGGCTCGAGCTGAACAAGAACCGGGCGTTAACGCTGACGAACGCGACCGAAGGCGACAAGAGTAAGCCAACGTACACCGTCCGGGTCAAAGAAGTAAAGCGCGAAAACTCCTTCAACGTTGTTGGCGCGGAAGGCCTGGATGATAAAAGGTATTATAATATTATATCGGCGTTGGAGACGTTCTGGCGCGAGAACTTGGAGATCCAATGAAGAAGGGTCCGCCGCCGGCTCGTTAATATGATGGAGACGAAAGCGATATTCCCGCGCGAGTCTTGCGGCGTCTTCGGGATCTTCGGCCATCCCGAAGCGGCGAAGTTGGCGTACCTCGGCATCTACGCCCTGCAACATCGCGGCCAGGAGTCCGCGGGGATAGTGGCTTCCGACGGCCGTCGCCTTCGCCAACACCGCGGCCGCGGCCTCGTCAACGACGTCTTCACCGAGGAACCGCTCAACCGGTTGGTAGGCTCCGCGGCCATTGGGCACGTTCGCTATTCGACGATGGGCGATAGCTCCTTGATCAACGCCCAACCGATCAAAGTCGATTACCTCTCCGGCTCCCTCGCCGTGTGCCATAACGGGAACGTCGTGAACGCGTTGCCGCTGAGGGAAGAGCTCGAGCGCCGCGGCTCTATATTCTCTTCTACGGCCGATTCCGAAATTGTAATTCACCTCATCGCGCGCGACGATGAAGACGACCTGGTCGCCGCGCTTCCCAATGCGCTGGGCCGGCTCGAGGGTGCCTACTCCATGCTCTTCTTGGAGGAGAAGCGCCTCGTCGCGGCGCGCGACCCCCACGGCTGGCGGCCGCTTTGCCTGGGGACGTTGGACGGCGCGGTCGTTGTGGCCTCCGAGTCCTGCTCCTTCGACCTGGTGGGTGCGAAATACGAGCGGGACGTGGAACCGGGGGAGATCTTGGAAGTTACCGCCGCGGGCGTAAAGTCGCTCCACCCCTTCGAGCCGGTACGGCGGGCGATGTGCATATTCGAATTCGTCTATTTCTCCCGGCCCGACTCCCGCATTTTCGGCCGGGGCGTTCACGCGGCTCGGAAGGCGTTGGGCGAAGGGTTGGCGGCCGAGGAGGCGCCCGGTTTTCACGCCGATATGGTTATCGCGGTGCCGGACTCTTCCAATAGCGCGGCGCTCGGTTACGCCGAGGCGTCGGGGATTCCGTTCGAGTTGGGTATAATTCGCAGCCATTATATCGGCCGTACCTTTATCGAGCCGGAACAGCGTATTCGGACGTTCGGGACCCGCCTGAAATATAACCCGGTACGCGACCTCATCGCCGGGAAATCCCTCGTCGTGGTAGACGACTCCATCGTGCGGGGGACGACGTCGCGTAAGACGATCGACCTCGTGCGGGCCGCGGGCGCGCGCGAAATCCACCTCCGGGTGAGCTGCCCGCCGTGGCGATGGCCCTGCTACTACGGTATCGATACGCCCACGAGAGAGGAGCTCATCGCCTCGCGGCTCGACGTCGCCGAGATTCAACGTTACTTCGGCGTCAACTCCCTCCATTATTTGTCCCTCGATGGTTTGCGTCGTGCTATCGGCGGCGACGAGATGAGCGCGGAGGAAGTCGCCGGGCGGTTCTGTTCGGCTTGCTTCACCGGCGAATATCCCACGAAGATTTACGAGGGCTATGCTAAGGATATGATGACGGCGCGCTTGTTCGGCGATAGGATGTTCTGACGGTTGTGAACGGTGATACGAAGCCATCTCTTTGGCCGGCGCCCGGGCCGGGGGACAGCACCTTTGCTGTTTTAATGGTTGTTCCCTCATTCGCCCGGGTGGAGATGCTGGGGGCGATCGTGGCCGAGGGGCGGCGTTGGCTCGCCGCGGTTTTCATTTACGCTATCTTAATAATCGTCGGCTTTGCGGTTTTCGCCGCGGCCCAAAGGCGGCTCTGCGCCGCGGAACGTTTCGCGTACTTCTAACCTCACGGAAGTGATATTCCTTGGCGACTTATAAAAACGCCGGCGTTGACCAAACGGGTGCGGACGCGTTCGTTGCGCGCATCAAAGCGCTCAGCGGCGGCCTCGACGCCGCCGGCGTCATCGGCGGCTTGGGCTTTTTTTCGGGCCTCTTCGATATGAGCGGCTTCGGTTACAAGGAACCGGTTCTCGCCGCGGCCACCGACGGCGTCGGCTCCAAGCTCGAGGTCGCCTTTGCGTTGGAGAACCACCACACCGTCGGCATCGACCTGGTCGCGATGTGCGTCAACGACGTCATCTGTTGCGGCGCCCGGCCGCTCTTCTTCCTCGACTATATGGCCGTCGGGCGGTTGGATATGGACCAGGGTGAGGCCTTGGTGGGCGGTATCGTGGAGGGGTGTCGCCAGGCCGGATGTGCTCTCCTCGGCGGCGAGACGTCTCAGCTGCCGACGTTCTACCGCGCGGGCCGTTACGACCTTGCCGGCTTCGCCGTAGGCGTGGTGGAACGCGGCAATATCGTAGATGGCTCCCGCGTAGTGGTCGGCGATGTCATAATCGGCTTACCGTCGGCCGGCGCCCATTCCAACGGCTTCACGCTTATAAGGAAGATCGTCGCGGACGAGGGTATTGATTACGCGGACGCCTTCGCAGATAACCGGACGTTGGGCGAGGAGCTGCTGACGCCTACGCGGATATACGCGTCGCAGGTCAGCGCGTTGTTGGCGGCGAACGTGGACGTTAAAGCTATTGCGCACGTAACCGGCGGCGGCATACCCGGGAACCTAAGGCGTGTCCTTCCGGAGGGCGTAGCCGCGAGGATTGAGCGAAGCACTTGGACCGTTCCCCAGATATTCACGAAGATCGCGGCGTGGGGCCGCGTCGCCTACGAGGAGATGTTCGACGTCTTCAATATGGGGTTGGGAATGCTCGTCGTAGTCGCCGCCCCGGACGCCGCCCGGGCCCTCGACGCGTTGGGCGAGGGCGTCGAGGTCGGCGCGTGCGTTGTAGGGAATGGAGTCGTAATCGAGTAACGTGGACCTCCCGAAAGACATCGCGGTTCTGCTCGAGCAGTTCGGTATCACCGAGCCGCCGCCGGTCGAGCTCCGCGCGCGGAAGGGGTGGGACGAATACTTTTTGGGTATCGCGGCGCTCGTCGCGGAACGCGCGACGTGCCTGAGCCGGAACGTGGGCGCGGTCCTCGTGCGCGAGCGGCGCATCCTCGCGACCGGCTACAACGGCGCGCCCGCGGGCCTGCCGCACTGCCCGTTCTGCATCCGCAAACTCATCGGCGTCCCCTCCGGCGAGCGCCACGAGCTCTGCCGCGGTCTTCACGCCGAGCAAAACTGTCTTATCCAGTGTGCGCGCAACGGCGTCTCCAGCGACGGCGCGACGATCTACGTCTGGGGCGGGACGCCGTGCGTCATCTGCGCCAAGATGCTCGTCAACGCCGGCGTCCGGCGCGTCGTCGCGACCGAGAAATACCCCGACGACTTCGGCCTTGCGGTTCTCGAGGAGGCGGACGTCGAGGTCAAGGTCCAAAAGGGCTCTTAGATATGAAGAAGAAAAAGGCCCTCATCACCGTCTACGACAAGGCCGGCGCCGTAGAGTTGGCACGGGGCCTGGCGGACTTGGGGTACGACATCATCAGCACCGGCGGGACCGCGCGCGCCCTCCGCCGGGGTGGCGTCCCGCTCGTCGAAGTCGCCGATATAACGGGTTTCCCGGCGTTCCTCGGCGGCCGGGTGAAGACGCTTCACCCGAAGATCTTCGGCGCGATTCTCGCGCGGGCGACGCCGGCGCACCGCCGCCAATTGCGTAGCCACAAGATAAACTCGATTGACTTGGTCGCGGTGAACTTATATCCTTTCGAGGAGACGGCCCGCGCGCGCGGCGCGAGCGAGAAGGAAGTTATAGAGGATATCGACATCGGCGGCGTAGCGCTGTTGCGCGCCGCGGCGAAGAACTTCGAGCGCGTTGTCGTCCTGTCGTCGCCGGCGCAATACGGCCCGGCCCTCGAGTGCCTGCGAGCCGGCGAGAACGACCGGGAGTGGCGGCGCGAGCTCGCCCAGCGGGCCTTCGGCCATACGGCGCGCTACGACGCCGCGATCGCCGGTTATTTTTCGAGTGGCGGCCGGCGGCGCCAGCCTTTCCCGGACCCGTTGGTAATTGCGTTCGATAAATCATTTGAACCAACGTACGGCGAGAACCCGCATCAACGCGCCGCGTTCTACGCGCCGAACGACTTCGGCTTGCGGCAATTGGCCGGGGCGCCGCCGTCGTATAATAACCTCCTCGACCTCGCCGCGGCCCTCGGCCTTGCGGCCGAGCTCGAGCGGCCGGCGTGCGTCGTCGTAAAACACAATAGCCCCTGCGGCGCCGCGGTGGGGACGAGCGCCGCCGACGCCTTTCAGAAGGCGTGGGGCGGCGACGCGCTCATTGCGGTGGCGACGATCCAGGACACTGTGGG
>CAZJNB010000175.1:0-4906 GCA_964547385.1 uncultured bacterium | reverse complement strand
CAACCTTTGGCGAATGGCGGATATATGACCTACGTGCGTTTGGATTATAGCGCGGGCGATTTCCTCGGAGAGTAACGGTATTGGATTCGGTACGTAAATGGTTTTGCCACGCCGGCGTATTAATCGCCGTCGCCGCCTTGCCGCGTTTTACCGCACTGGCGGCGCTGCCGTTAATCGCCGAGCGCACGGACCTATCCTTCGGCGAGACCGTTAAAAGGATTAAAGCCGCGACGCCGCCGGCGAAGCGCGGTTATTGGCGGTTCCTGGACGAACGGATCTATGCTTACCCGTTGACGGAGGACGAGCGGACGTACACTATGCTCGCGCGGAACGCGCTCGCCGGGAAGGGCTTTTCGATGGACGAAGGGTGGTTCATCGTCCCGCCCGGCAAGCCGACTTCTTATTGGAACTGCCTATACCCTCTTTTCATTACAGTTTGTTTCACCCTTTTCGGTGAACATCTGTTACCGGTATGGTTAATTCAAATAACCTTTTCCGCGACGAGTTGTTTTTTGATTTGGCGCCTCGCCGGCACCCTTTTCGGCCGTACGGGGACGTGGATTGCTTACAGCGCCGCCGTCCTTTATCCCCCCTACATCCTAAATTCGATATGGATAATGACCGAAGCGCTGGCGGTGCCTTTAGTTATTATATTTCTTTTCTTCGTATATCGCGGCTTGTCCTCGGGCCGAATCCGGGACTTCGTATTTGCCGGGGTCACTTTCGGCGCCGCCTCCCTAACGCGGTCCACCGTTTTTTACTTCCTACCTTTACTTATGTTGGGTATATGGATCGCCGCGGGCCGTTATAAGCGCTCGGAGGCCTTTAAGTTCTTAACGGCGTTTATAATAGCGTCTTTCTTCGTAATATTGCCATGGACGTATAGGAACTGGCGCGTCCACAACGCGTTTATGCTTATCGATACGAAGATCGGCGTGAACCTATGGATGTTTAATAACCCCAACCAGGAATTCGGTTACACGTTACAGAACAGCGACATGCCGCTCTTAGAATTCGGTCCGGACGCCACGGAAGTCGAGATGGACCGGGCGTATTACGAACTTGGGAAAAATTACCTTTTGAACCACAAAACTCGGTTCTTAAAAAACCTCGGCCTTAAAGCTCTTCTGGCGCTTAACCCCGTACCTAAACAAGCCCACAGCGGGAAATTGAAGGTTGTGGGTTTGTTAACGGCGGGGTGGTTATTAATCCTAACGCCCTTGGGGATATTCGCGGGTCGCCGCCGTGGGCGCGAGTTGACGCCGGTCTACTTTCTGATGGCGTATTGGATTTTCATCCAGGCCGGTTCGGCCGCGGGGATGAGGTATCGGATGCCCGCGGAGGTAGGGTGGCTTCTTTTCGCCGCGGCGGGGGTTGTTTTTTCCGTTAAAACTGTTGCGGCGCCGTTCGCCGCAAAGATACTACGGCTATCAGTATCCCCACGCTATGGACGGGCGCGTGAGAGTTAAGCCACACAGTGTTTTAATCCCCCGGCGTTGGCATCCCCGCGCGGTTACGCAATCTTTCGTTGAGAAGGCGGCCGAGGGACGAGTGATATCGGGTCCGTTCCGAGGGATGAAAACCGCGGCCGATCGTGAATATTTTATTACGCCGATGTTACTTGGGACTTTCGAATTGGAATTACATCCTTTGGTAGAAAGCCTTTGTGCGAAGGACCAAAAGTCGATCGTGAACGTCGGCGCCGGCGAAGGTTATTACGCCGTCGGGATGGCGCTCCGGTGTCCGGCGGCGCGCGTTGTGGCTTTTGATTTAAACGCCCGGTGCCGGGAACTAACGCGGGAGTTGGCCCGGAATAATTACGTATCAGAACGGGTTTCAGCCGAAGGGTATTGCGACGTTACGGCGCTTAGGCGAACGCTTCAAAAAGTACCCGGCGGTTTGATATTTATGGACGTTGAGGGGTACGAAAACACGCTTCTACAACCGGCGGCGGTCCCAGAGTTGCGGGCCTGCGAAGTTGTCGTCGAGTTACACGAACATATTCGCCGGGGGCTTTACCGCCAGCTCAGTTCGCGCTTCGCGGCGTCGCATGTTATCAGGCGCATATGGAATCGTCCGCGGAATTACGGGGATTTACCTTTAACTTTTTCTATCTCCTCCATTTTCCTGCGTCGGTGGCTCGTTCGATCGATGGACGAGTTCAGGAGGTGTACAAGGACATCTTGGTTATATTTGTCTCCGATTCCTACTCCGTGACGCCCCGTACGTTTAATAGCGTAACGCCGTTTACCGTGGCCTGTTCCGCGTCGGGCGGGGGCGTTAAAGGTAATGTAACGGACCATAAGCAACAGTCTTGGAAATCGGAAATTATCCAATGATACCCGATAGATACCAACTGCGCACGGCTACGTCTTTAGGCGGTTATTCTAACAAGCGAGCTTTTAAAGAGAAGTTTATAGTTGGCGGCTCTTGGATCGCCGCGAGCCAAGGTGTAGTTCAAGTCTTGCAATTCTTCGCTACGGCGTTATTAGCGCACCTCCTATCGCCGGGTGACTTCGGCCTTATCGCGCTCTGTTTCATCGTAACGGGGACGATTACGGTTTTTCGGGAAATAGGCCTACCGCAGGCGATAATTCAACGGCGCGAATTAACGAGTGGGCATATTAACGCGGCGTTTTGGTCTTTAAGTGTAATGGCCTTATTATCCGCAGCCACGATATTCGCCGGCGCGGACGCTTTAGCGAAGCTATTAGGTAATAATCGTGTTGATACGTTGTTGGCCGTTATGGCAGGCGGGTTTTTACTAAGTTCGCCAGGGTTAATACCGGCGGCGGTCCTAAGTCGCCGCATGAATTTTAAGCGCCTAGGCGTCTGTGACATCGGCTCGGTCGTCGGCAACGCCGCGGTCGCGCTTCCCCTGGCTTTAGCGGGTTACGGCGTATGGGCTCTCGCTTTTGGCTTCCTCGCCGGCGACGCCGCCCGGACGTTCTTAGCGTTCTACCTTTCGGGTTGGCGGCCCGGGTTTCGTTTTACGGGCGACGAACTCCGGGGATTGTTCGGTTTCGGCGCCGGTATTACGGCATCGAGTTTAGCGTTTTCGTTTAGGAATTATTTCGACAAGTTTTTAGTAGGCCGGTTTTTGGGCGTGGGGGCCCTCGGCGGTTATGCGCTAGCGTTTCGTATCGTTACCGCGCCGCAACAGCGGATTTCGTGGCTCGTGTCGCGCGTCACGTTTGCCGGCTTTTCTTCAATTCAGGACGACGACGAAAAGATCGGGCGCGTCTACTGCAAGACATTAAAATTGGTCGCGTTGATATCGGTCCCGGCTTTGACCGGTTTAATTATATGCGCACGAGATTTCGTGGCATTAATTTATGGCAGCCAGTGGCTGTTTATGGTCTCGCCTTTGAGAATAATGTGCGGCGCCGGTATATTCTACGCGGTGGGAACAACGGTCGGGCCGGTAATGTTGGCAAAGGGCCAAGCGGCGTTGGTCGTTAAATGGTCTTTTATGATGACGGCCCTGCTGACCGGCGCCGTTTTAATAGGCGTCGGTTACGGCCTTACCGGCGTCGCCATAGGGTTAACAGTACAGGCGGCCGTTGGGTACGGATTGGGGTTCGTCCTGCTTATTAGGCTTATTAAGATGAAATTCGCGGCGCTGTTAACCGTTTTCCGCGTGCCGTTGGCCGCGGCCGCGTTAGTAAGTGCTTCGGCATCCGTAACGCGCGCCGTTCTTGCCGGTCATGGCGTTACGTTACGGTTGTTCGCGACGGTCATTATCGCATCGTTGGTCTATTTCACATATCTTTGGTTTTCCCGAGTGCCAGAGCTGATGGAATTGAAGAGTTACGCTGTTAGGAAACTCACTTCCGGCCGGTTGGCACTGAGACGCCGCTCTTACGAGGCCTCAGGAAGATGAGAATCGCCCAGATAAACGAGAGATACGCCCTTGTCGGCGGCAGCGAGAAGACGATGCGGCGCTGCGCCGCGGGCCTACGGCGCGCGGGCCACGACGTATTGATAATACACGGCGACGCCGAGGCCCCGAGCGAAGAGGGGGCCGTCTTCGTCCCGTCGATTAACTGGGCGACGTTGTTCCGAGGCGCCGCGGCGCGGCGCGATATTCTACGGGTCCTGGCGGGCTTCGGCGCGGACGTCGTCCACTTCCGCAATTTCGACGGCCCGGGCGTTATCCGCGCCGTCGCGCGGCGCTATCCGACGGTGCGGACCGTTCATACGCCGTGGACCTATTGCCCGGCCGGCGTTAAATACTGGCCCCGCGGCGGTACCGTTTGCGACCGTCCTTTCGGCATCGCCTGCTTGGCGCGGCACCGCGGCCGCGGCTGTGATCTACGCGAGGACGGCGGCGTTATTGGCCGGCTCGAGATGGCCCGACGCGTCGCGGCCTGTTACGCCTTTCGCGATGCCGACGCCCGGCTCGGCGCGGTCGTGGTGACCAGCCGTTGGATGAAGGAGATGCTCGTCGCCGCGGGCCAGCTTCGCGACAAAATACATATCGTCCCGCCGCCGGTGGATATGCCGCGGGAGCCGGCGGCCGATAACGGCGGGCCGCCCGAGGTCGTCGCGGTCGGGCGGATGTCGTACCTTAAAGGGTTCGACGACCTTCTCCGGGCGGCGGCCCTTTTACCGCGGAATGTGAAAATCACCCTCGTCGGCGACGGGCCCCAGCTCGCGGCGTTGAAGAGGCTCGCGCGCGAGCTCGACTTTAACGGCCGCGTCACCTTCGCCGGGTGGGTACCCTACCGGGAATTGTCGGCGGCTTACGAGCGGTCCCGCTTGCTGGTCCTTCCGTCCGTCTGTCCCGAGGCCTTTGGGAACGTCGGCGTGGAGGCGTTAAGTTACGGCACGCCGGTCGTAGCCTATCGCGTCGGCGGCGTCGCCGAATGGCTGGAAAACGGCAGGGTCGGTTTATTGGCCGAAC
>CAZJNB010000174.1:0-4921 GCA_964547385.1 uncultured bacterium | reverse complement strand
CGATAATTACCGCGCCTATTTCCGCGGCGGCAAAGGCCGCTCCACGCTCCAACGCCTTATCGCCGCCGACATCAAGACCTGGCTCGCCGACGACGTCTTGATGAAAGTAGATAAGGCGAGTATGGCCGCGGGCGTGGAGGCCCGCGTTCCCCTTCTCGACCACGTCCTGGCGGAGTTCGCCGTCGCCTTGGCGGACCGCGCGCGCGTAGGGTGGGGCGCGCCGAAGAGACTCCTCAAAGAGGTCGCGAAGGGTTTAGTGCCGCCCGCGGTTGTCAGCCGGCCCAAGCGAGCCTTTGTCGTCCCGGTAGAAAAATGGCTCCGAGAATACCGGCCCGAATGGGTCCGCGACGTCTTGACGGACCGAGACGCCCTCGCCCGAACCTACTTCAAGGACGACGCCGTCGCTCAATTGCTCGACGACTACTTCGCCACCGGCGCGGGCGCCCGGAAAGTGTGGAACCTCTTCTGCTTGGAGTTGTGGCGGGAACAATTCCTCAACGGTGCGGTGCCGCGACGACCGGAGGTGCGACAGCGGAGTTGCGCTATCTCTTCCTAACGCCCGACTTCCCCCCCGACGAGGGCGGCGTCCAAACGCTCTTGGCGACGTTGGCCGAGGGGCTCGCGGCCCGGAATGAAGTAACCGTCGTCGCGCCGGCGGCGGTCGGGGCCCACGAATACGACCTACGCCAACGATACGGCGTGCGTCGGTATCCGAAACGCCGCTCGAAGTTGGCGAAACTCGTCGCCCTCGCCCGAGCCGCGTTGCCCGCGGCCGCCGACGCCGACGTCGTATTTTGCGGCCATATCGCCGCGGGCCCCGCCGCGTGGTTCCTCGCGCGACGGTTCCGAAAGGGCTTCTTCATCTACGTTCACGGGATGGAGATTACCTCGGCGAAGTACCGGACGTTGTTCCGTTTCCTCCTCGGCCAGGCGGACGGCATAGTTACCGGCAGCAGTTACGGGAGATATCTCATCGCTTCCTATTTCGATGGCGCGGCCTTGGACGTGGAAGTCATACCGCCGGCGGTGTCACCGGCGCTCGCGCGGGCGGCGCGCGAGGCCGCGGAGCCTCCTCGGCTCAAGCGCCCGGGCGAGAAAGTCATCCTCTCGGTCGGTCGGCTCGCCGGCTCGGAGAGGTATAAAGGCCACGACGTCGTAATCGCGGCGTTGCCTTTGATCCAGCGGTGCGTCCCGCGGTGTTCGTATTGGCTCGTGGGCGCCGGCGACGACGCCGTGCGGCTACGCGCGCTGGCACGCGACGGGGGCGTTCTCGACGACGTTAAATTTTGGGGGCGGGTCGCCGACGTGGCACCCTTTTATCGGGAATGTGACATCTTCGTGATGCCGAGCCGACAATTGGTGGAAGACGGCATCGAGAAGGGCGAAGGCTTCGGCCTGGTTTTCCTGGAGGCCTCGCTTTTCGGGAAGCCCGTCATCGCCGGCCGGTGCGCCGGCGCCTTGGACGCGGTAATCGACGGCGAAACGGGCTTCTTGGTCGACGCGGAAAACCCGGCCGCCGTCGCCGCGGCCGTCGTCGCCCTCCTCACCTCGACGGCGGAAGCGAAGCGGATGGGCCAAGCCGGCCGGGCGCGGGTCTTGCGGGACTTCACCGTAGCCCGGCAAGTAGGCCGCCTGGAAGCCGCGATCGCGAAGCAACTTGCGGGGCCGAAGGGAGGTTACGATGTTACGGGCGAAGGTATTATTCGTAGAGCACGCAACGGCCGTAGGCGGCGGCGAACGAAGTCTCCTGGAGTTCGCCGCGGCCCTCGACCGTAAACGCTACGACGTCGCGTTCGCCCTCCCGGGACCGGGGCCGTTAGCCGCGGCGTTGGCCCGCGAAGGCGAGCGGTTTTATTTTTATCGGGCGGACCGCCGACTCCTAACGTTCAGGCGAGAGGATGTAACGGCCGTGCGGTTGGCGTGCCTTAGCCAGCTCGGGCGGGTAGCCGCGGCGGCGCGAGGCGTACGTCGGATCGTTGCCGCCGAGCGCCCCGCCGTAATACACAGCAACAGCCAAAAGGCGCACGTCTTCGCGAGCTTAGCGGCTATAGCTACAGGCACACCCGTTGTATGGCATATGCGGGATATCCTGCCATCCGGTTTCGCCCGCCGGCTTATGGACGGCCTCGCCGCGGCCGCGGCAAATCGCGTCATCGCGATCTCCGACGCCGTAGGCCGCCAGTTCACCGCGGCGCGCGCCAAAGTAGCGGTCGTGTATAACGCGGTAGCGCCGCCCGAAGCCCTATCGGCCGAAGGGGTCGCCCGTGTCAAAAGGAGTTGGGGTATCCCCCGGGGAGCGCGCGTCGTCGGCTGCGTCGGCCAGCTGGCGCCCTGGAAGGGGCAAGACGTCTTCGTCCGCGCCGCGGCGAGACTTGCGGAAACCTCCGCCGATATATATTTCGTAATAATAGGCGGCCCGCTCTACGGCGCCGCCGCTTTCGCCGCCCGGCTCCGGCGGGAGGTCAAGCGAGCGGGCTTAGCGCCCCGGTTTCGTTTCTTAGGACACCGAGCCGACGGACCCCGGGATATCGCCGCGCTTGACGTATTGGTCCACATGCCACTCGAGCCGGAGCCCTTCGGACGCGTTATCGTGGAGGCTATGGCCCGGCAGGTACCGGTGGTCGCGGCCGCGACCGGCGGCGTCCCCGAAATTATCGCGGACGGAGCGGAAGGTATATTGGTAGACGCCGGCGACGCTACCGCGGCCGCCGCGGCCGCCGCTCGCCTTCTCTCCGACCGGCGCTTAGCCGCGGCGATGGGAGCGCACGGCCGCGAAACCTATGAGCGACGTTTCACGTTGGAACGGCTGAGCCGGGAAGTTCGACTCGTTTACCGGGAGGTGAGCCGGCGCGTTAACGGGACAGGCGTCATACCCAAAACGGCGATTCGCTCGCCGGGTCGCTTTCAACCCGCGCTTCCGAGGGGATTACATTTACCGCCGGCCGCCTGACGTGCGGTCTCTCGACGACGCGGCGGGCGTTCCCGGCGCGCGCGGCGTACGGGCGGCCGAACTCTTTATGGGATTACGGCGTCGTGCTCCTGGCCGAGGAGGGAGGTCGCCGCGAGGTTTAGCTTAACCCACCCGCCGCGCCAGCGTTGTTCCTTCTCCTGCCACGCGTCCACGAAGGTTACGGTAATATCCTTGGCGCCGTGCTCGATACTCACGGGGAAGGCGAGACCGTTACGAAAGCTGCGGTCGCCGAAGGGAGGGTCCCCGCGGATGCACTTGATAGCCAGGACGAAGTCGTCGCGGTCGTAGGAAGTCTCGTAGTGGACGACGCGGACTTTGGCCCGAGCTTCGTCGAAGATGCCGGCAAGGGCGGCGCCGTCGCGGTTCAACGCGGCGAAGTAATACGTGTCGTTCGCTTGGCCGGTGGGGCCGTAAAGAATAACGCGCGTTTTATCGGACTTAACGCCCATTTTCCGGGCGAGGGCCTTCCGGGCTTCCTTGGGGCAATCCGCGTTAGCCAACTCGTCGAAATGTTGGAGGGCTTCGCGGAGCGCCGCGGGTTCGCGCGCACAACTTGCGACGAGGCCGGCGGCGAGGAAGGTTAGAAAAGATATTCTATATAACTTTCGCAAGGTCGCCTCCCGCGACAATCCAATATCCGCCGGTACCGTTATAGCGGTCGGCTTGGTAGAACAACCGAGTCTCGGGCGTCGACGCCCGCAGTCTGTGGGTGTTCATTAACGACGCGACAAAATAGATAGGACGCACACCTAACGGGGAAATATGAAGTAGCAACGTATTGCAAGGCCCGGCCGCCGCCGGGCTTTTAGGCGGCACCGGGACTCGAACCCGGGAATAAGGGTTTTGCAGACCCTCGCCTTAGCCTCTTGGCTATGCCGCCACAAATGCCGCCGGATTCAATATATCCCTACGAACCGGCGGCACGCCGCTTAGCGGGAAACGGGATTCGAACCCGCGACATCCACCTTGGCAAGGTGGCACTCTACCACTGAGTTATTCCCGCGTACTTAGTTAACGCTCTTTCCTTTACCATATCGGCCGCTATTTGTCAAGCTCGCCTTGGTCGCCGCGGACGCGCAGACGGCGTAGTTTCTCCCGAACGTCGAGGTAGTTGAAGTCGATGGCGTAAACGCTGCGAAGCTCATCGAGGGCCCGCCGGTAGTCGCCGAGGCGCTCGTAGCCGGTGGCCAAATTGTAATGGATTCCGACGGCTTCGTTCTCGCCGATACCCGGCGTCGCGAGGGCTCGTTGGAACGCCTTGACGGCCATATCAAACATATCCTTTTCGAGAAAGCAGAGGCCCAACATATTACAAGCGCGAACGCGGAGCTGGGGCGCGCGCGAGGCGAGTTGGAGGTAGTGCACCGCCTCTTCGGTTATTCCCATCTCTAAATAGGCTAGGCCGAGGTCGTAATCAACCTGGGGGGACTCGGCGTCGCCGACGCCGGCGTCCGGTTGATAACCGAGTAAGTCGCTAACGGTCCGAATGACCTTGCCGGGGGGGAAGGCGGTGTCGGCCCCGGCTTCCTCTTCCGCGGCGTCCGGCGCGGCCTTCTCGGGCGGCATCTCCTCCTTCACCAAGCTATCGCCGGTCGGCAGAACGGAGACGACTTGAATGGACTTCCCGAGACGGTTTTGAGCCTCCTCGTTCTTCGGGTCTATCTCGATAACTTTCGCGTAGATTGCCAACGCCCGTTCCTTTTCGTTCTTTTCTTCGGACACCCGGGCGAGCGCGAGCATCTTGGCGAGCATCTCGTTTTTAAAGCCGAGGCGACCGTAGATTTCGATAAGTTTTCGAAGGGGAGACTCTTTGTCGTCTACGAGAGAGACGACGGCCTCATAGCCCCGCGCAGCGTCGAGGAGTTTGCCGGCGCGAGTGTTGATTTGGACGGCATGTAAATAGGCATCTACCGCTTCGGCGACGGAATTACGTTTGGCATATAGCAGATC
>CAZJNB010000173.1:0-4957 GCA_964547385.1 uncultured bacterium | reverse complement strand
CATAGGGAACCGTCCGGTCTCCCCGCACCAGGATACGGACATCGGACTTGTTGGCGGCAATCGCGCGAAGGCGCGCGATAAGTACGCGCAGCTTGGTTTCCGTTTCCTGCAGATACACCCGCCCCCTGGCGTCGATGGAGATGACCAGGGGTTCGTCCGATCTGGAAATCCGGGGCGCCTCGGCCTTCGGCAGATCGATGGGCACGCCGACCGTCAGCAGGGGCGCGGTGATCATGAAGATGACGAGGAGAACGAGCATCACGTCGACCATCGGCGTGACGTTGATCTCGCTCATCGGGCGAAACCTGCGCGCCCTTCCCCGCCCGGGCGTCTTGGCGAGGTGGAAGGCCACGATCAAGCTTCCTCTTCGATGCGCCGCGAGAGGATGCCGAGAAACTCGCCGGCGAAGGTCTCGAGCGCCTTCGAGCGTTGGCGCGAGATGTCCACGCCCGCCGCGGCCATCGTCGCGACCGTCTCCGCCAGGACGCCGATGGGGTCGGTGCCCGCGGAGAACGCCGCGACGGCATCCGCGCCCAACCGCCGCGCCCACCCCTCCGCCATCTGCGAGCGGCAGGAGTTGCCGGTGCACACGAACAGGACCCGGGCCTTCCGCTTCGCCGTCATCGCCTTACTTCCCCGGGCTCAGGCGCGAACGCGCGAGCCACCGGCGCGCGTCGCCCGCCGGCGCCGCGGTGCCCGTCTCGAGCCGCGCTCATACGAAGCCGGCCACGCCGAGGTCGCGCAAGACGCCCAACGTGTATTCGGGGACCTCGTCGAAGTCGGCTACTACGACGGCGCCCGCGGCCCCGAGCGCCGCCACTTTCCCCTCATATGTCCCCCGGCCGCCCTCGACGATCGCGCCCGCGTGCGAGAAGCGCGTCCCCTCTTTCGCGGCCCGGCCGCCGATGAACGCGACCACCGGCTTCGTCAGCTCGCCCGCCGCGAGGAGCCGGGCCACTTCTTCCTCCTGGCTCCCGCCGATCTCGCCGAACATCACTATCGCCTTCGTCTCCTCGTCCGCCTGAAACATCCGGGCGACGTCGCCCAGCGGCGTGCCGATGATAGGGTCGCCGCCGACGTGGACGAGCGTCGTCGCGCCCACGCCCGCGCGCCCGAGGTAGTAGGCCAGCGAGGCGGTAATTCCTCCCGAACGCGACATCACCCCCACCGGCCCGGGCCGGAACCACTCGCGCGCGGCCGCCGCCCGGCCGCCGACCATCCCCAGCACCGCCTTCCCCACCGACAGGACGCCGAGGGTATTGGGGCCGACGTAGCGAGCGCCGGCGGCCCGCGCCGCGGCGTCTATCGCCATAACGTCCCATATCGGCACCCGGTCCGGGACCAGCACCGCGAGCCCGACGCCGCCGGCAAAGGCCTCCAACGCCGCGGCCTTCACCACCGGCCCCCGCACAAAGACGACCGCGGCGTCGAGCGCCCCCACCGCGGCGACCGCGGCGGCGACGGTATCGAAAACCGGGACGCCCGCGACCTCCTCGCCGCCGTGTCCGGGGGAGACGCCCGCGACGACGTTCGTCCCGTAGTCCTTCATAAGGCGCGTCCGTGCCCGGCCCTCGCGGCCCGTAATCCCTTGGACGAGAACTTTATCGCCGGCGTCGATAAGAATCGCCATCTCAGCGGCCCCTCGCGATGTAGTCGTCCAAGCCGGGGATGGGGAGCGCAACGCGGCCGCCGCCGCCGCCCCGGGCGCGGCACTCCACCTCGCAGGCGAGGCACTCGCTGCACCGGCCGCGCGCCGCCTCTTCGGAAGTTATGTTCAATACCGGCCGCCCCCCGTCCAATTTTAATATTTGCGGCACGCAGTCGGCGACGCACGCTTTCGATTCGCACGCGTCACAGCGGGCGTAGTCGAAGGAGACCTCGCCAGCCGTTACCGTCGGGAACGAATAAGACGGGCCGCGCGGCTCCTCGGGCGCAGGCCCCGGCGCGCCACCGGCGACGTGCACCGCCACCAACTCGCGGAGGCGCGCGGCACAGAAACGAGCGGAGGTGTCTTTGCCGTAACACTCGACGGGCGCCGGGAGGTCTCGGGTGTATTCCGTCAATATCTGAATCGCCCGCTCCTCCCGGTTGCCGCCCAGCCGTTCGACGCAGGGGATGTCGAGCGCTACCTCGCGAAAGGCCTTGACCAACCCCCGCGCCGAGTGGAACTGTTCCTGGCTCGCGACGCCCGAGCCGGAGCCGAAGTAGGCGACGAGGTTGGCTTGCGCGAGGATTATCCGCGCCGCGCGGTAGACCTTGCTCGCGGGCGGGTTGCCGGAGGTATCGCAGAAGTTCGCGATGCGAAAGCCCTCGGCCAACGCCGCGTCCATCGACATCATCGAGCCGCCGCCGCCCGCGCCGTGGAAGCCGACGTAGCGGTCCGTGACGGAAAAGCCCGCGGCGAGCTGGACGAAATAAAACGTCCCCCGGTAGTCGTCCTTCTCGACGTTGTAGGCGATGAGGTCGAGTTCGGTGGGGGGCCGGTCAAACTCGCGCGCCACCGTAATGCCCAGCTCCGGCTGGCGGAAGACGGCGTAGTCGTCCACCGTCAGGCGGCAGTCCGCGGCGACGACGCGGCCGTCGCGGGTGATGACGAGCGGGTTTATCTCCACCGCGCGCGCCTCGCAATCCCGGGCGACGCGCCATAGCTTGACCAAGACGTCGGCGACGGCGGCGCCCTCCCCACCGCGGAGGCCGGCGCGGCGGACGAGCTGTCGTGCGGTATCCGGCGGGAGGCCGCTGTCCACGTCGATATGGAACCGGACGAGGGCGCCGGGGTGGTCCCGCGCGATTTCCTCCACGCCCGAGCCGCCGACGGACGAGAAGAGAAGTAGGGGCCTGCGGGCCTCGTTATCCACGATAACGCCGGCGTACATCTCCCGGGCGATGTCGAGCCTTTCTTCCACCAACAGGAGGTCGCACCGCTGGCCTTTGATGTCCCGGCCGAGCAGGCGACGGGCCGCGGCGGCGGCTTCGTCGGCGTCGGCCGCGAACGCGATGCCGCCAGCGGCGGCGCGGCCCGTAACGAAGACCTGCGCCTTGAGGACAAGGGGCCCGCCCAGCTCCCGGGCCACGGCCGCGACCTCCGCGGACGAGCGGCCCGGGCGGCCGGCGGGCACGGCTATGCCGGCGCGTTTCAAAACCGCTTTACCCTGGAATTCGAATAATCTCGCCATTAACGTAGGGCAAAAACGCTGTCAATACGCGTTGCCGTTAAGGCGAAAGGCCCCAAACGGCGCCGGCCATTATAAGATTCCTCGCCGGCTCGCGGCAATAAAAAACAAGCGCGCACCGCTCGGCCTTATCAACGGAAAGCAGACCCTTTCCGGCCGGTCGGTTTTTTTTTGACAATTACAAATATATAATGTTATATTGCCTGGTCGGCGATGCGCTTAGATAAATTCTTAGCGGTCGCGCGGCTCGTGAAACAGCGGACGCGCGCCAAGGAATTGTGCCGGGGCGGCCACGTAAAGGTCGCCGGGAAAACCGCGAAGGCCGCGCACGAAGTTCGCGTCGACGACGCCGTCGAGATCACGCTCCCCCGGCGGCGCCTGCTCATAAAGATTACTAAGGTCCCCTCGACCAAGTCGGTCCCCAAGGCCGAGGCGCCGACACTTTACGAAACGGTGCACGAAGAAAAACTGACGTAGTAAATCTATGGAATCGAGCCGGGCCATCTTAAGCGAAATTGATGCCCTCCGCAAAGGGGCCGAGGACGCCGCGGCCGCGGTCTCAAGCGCCGAGGACGTCGAACGGTGGCGTGTCGACTTCCTCGGGCGGAAGTCAACACTCAACCAACTCGGTAAAAAGGTGGCCACCGTCGCGGAGCAAGACCGTCCGGCGATAGGGAAGGCCCTCAACGACCTTCGCAAACGGCTAAGCTCCCTCCACGAAGAGATGAAGGCCCGCCTTAGCGGCGGCGCCGCGGCCAAACCCGACATCGACTTCACCCTCCCGGGCCTCCCGCCGCTCAGTGGCAACCTTCACCCGATCACCAAAACATATTACGAGATCACGGCCTTCTTCGCGTCGTTGGGCTTCAGCGTCGCCCACGGGCCCGAAGTGGAGGACGACTTCCATAACTTCGGCGCCCTCAACTTCCCGCCGGACCACCCCAGCCGCGATACCCAGGATACGCTCTACCTCAACGATAACTGGCTTATGCGGACTCATACGTCGCCCGTCCAAATCAGGGTGATGACGTCGCGCGAGCCGCCGCTCCGCATTATCGTCCCGGGGCGGTGCTTCCGCGCCGACGCGGTGGACGCGTCCCACTACCCCATCTTCCACCAGGTGGAGGGCTTGCTGGTGGACGAGACCGTCTCGTTGGCCGACCTCAAAGGGACGCTCGCCGCGTTCGCCGAATACATCTTCGGCGCCGGGACCAAGATCCGCTTCCGGCCGGACTACTTTCCCTTTACGGAGCCCTCGGCGGATATGGCGGTGTCGTGCGTCGTGTGCGGCGGCGCCGGCTGCGGGACGTGCGGCGGGACCGGATGGCTCGAGATTATGGGCGCCGGGATGGTCCACCCCAACGTCTTCCGCAACGTCGGCTACGACGCCGAGGCGTGGCAGGGCTACGCCTTCGGTATGGGCGTGGAACGGATCGCGATGCTCCGTTACGGCATAAGCGATATCCGCCTTTTTTACGAAAACGACCTGCGCTTTTTGAGGCAGTTCTGATATGAAATACAGCTTGAGCTGGCTGCGCGATTTCTGCGCCGTAGACGTTCCCGCGGAGGAACTGGCCGAGCGGTTGACGATGTTCGGCTTCGAGGTCGAGTCGCTGACGCGGCAAGGCGACGACGTTATCTTCGACGTGGACGTCGTGCCGGTGCGGGGCGACTGCCTGTCTATGCGGGGTCTGGCGCGGGAAGTTGCGGCCCTTACGGAGACGCCCTTCGCCGAACCGCCTATCGTCCTCAAGGAGCTGAGCACGCCCGGGCGGCCGGCGCTC
>CAZJNB010000172.1:0-4989 GCA_964547385.1 uncultured bacterium | reverse complement strand
ACTTCAAACAAATCTTAACGGCTCTATTGGAGCGGGTGGACGGCGCCCTCGCGTCGTTCTTCTGCGGCGTGGACGGCATAGGCGTCGAGAACGTAACGGCTCGCCCGGGGATCGACGCCGGCGTAACCGAAGTGGAACTCGCGACCGCGCTCAAGGTCGTTACGGACGTTTCCCAGAACTTGGCGCTCGGACACGTCGCCGAACTTATATTCGAGACCGAAAAACTGACGATCCTCATAGAGAAGTGTAAGGAGGATTATTTCCTTTGCTTACTCCTGAAACCCGAGGGAAACGTGGGGCGAGGCCGCATCGAATTGAAGAAACTCTCGGCGCGGCTAAGCAAAGAGATCTGACGCGCGCTTTACTATGGTGAGGAAAGCCGAAGAGGTTTTGGCGAAGTTGGCGGCGCTTTCGGGGGTACGCGCGGCTATGCTCGTCTCGGGCGACGGCTTTCCGTTAGAGGCCGTCACCAACGACGCGTCGTTGGTGACGGAAGAGGTAGCGGCCTTGGCGCGCGACGGCGCCGCCGCGGCCCGGCGGATGGTCGCCGAGCTGGACGAGGGCCAATTTATCCAAGGCATAATCGAATATTCGAAAGGCACGGTCCTCTTCACGAACTTACCGCTTCAGATGACGTTGGTTTTAGTCGGCGCGCGCGGCGCCGACAAAGGAGCGTTGTGGAACGCGGCCGCGGCTAACTTCCGCGAAGTCGTCAGCGCGTTGTAACGGGACGCGGCCCCGGCGTCGATGCACGTATTAATTATTCACGGCCCTAACTTAGAGCTATTAGGCCAGCGCGAGCCGGACGTTTACGGCGAGCAGACGCTGGCCGAAATCAACGAGGACGCGACGGCCCTCGGGCGAGAGTTGGGCGTCGAGGTCACCGCGGTCCAATTCGGGGAAGAGAAGGATATAATCGCGGCGGTCGCCGCCGCCGCGGCGCAACGCTACGACGGCATAATAATCAACCCGGCCGCCTATACTCACACGTCGCAGGCGCTTGGCACGGCCCTCGCGGGTTGCGGCCTACCGTACGTCGAGGTTCACCTCTCGAACCCCTACGGCCGCGAGGCGTTCCGGCGCCGCTCACACGTGGCCGCCGCCGCGCTCGCGCGGGTGATGGGCTTTCGCGGCGACTCGTACCTATTCGCGTTGAGGGGATTAGTCGCGTATTTAGGAAAACAAAACCGTCGCTAAACATGAAAAGGACCGGATACTTGTTTACGGGTTACATATGATCAACACCAACGAGCTCCGCGCCGGGACGACGATCGAGCTGGACGGGACGCCGTTCGTCGTAACGAAGTTCGCCCACGTGAAGCCGGGGAAAGGCCCGGCGTTCGTCCGCGTTACCCTCAAGAACCTCCTCACCGGCGCGAGCCACGAGAAGAAGCTCCGCGCGGGCGACAAGGTCCGGCGGGTCCGTCTGGACGAGCGGAACGCCACGTTTATGTACGCCGCCGGCGACGACTTCCATTTCATGGACGAGGAATCGTACGAACAATTCGCGCTGTCGCGCGACGCCCTGGGCGAGGCCGCGCGGTGGCTCGTTGACGGCACGTCGCTTAAGCTCGCGTTCTTCGACGGGAAGCCGGTGGCGGTGGAGCCGCCGACGTTCGTGGAGCTGGCCGTTGCGGAGACCGAACCGGGCGTCCGCGGCGATACCGCCGCCGGCGGCTCGAAGCCGGCAACCCTCGAGACCGGCGCCGTCGTCGACGTCCCGCTCTTTGTTGAAGTGGGTGACGTCCTCCGCATCGACACCCGGACCGGCGCCTACGCCGACCGCGTAAAATCGGGATAAGCGAAGCGGCGGGGCCGCCGCGGGGAGCGACCGCTTTGAAGATAAAATCCCTCCAGAAGATCCTCGACCTTATGGACGAGCGGGGCGTGGCAGAAATAGAAATCCGCTCGTGGTTTCGCCGGATACGGATAACGCGCGCCAGCGCCGGGGCGAACGTATCGTTCATTAGCGCCGGCGGCGCAGACCCGGCGTTCCCGGCGGCCGCGGCCGCCCCCCTCCCCGCCGGCCCCACCGTCGAAGCGGCCGCGCCGACGGCGGAACCGACGCCGCCCGAAGAAGAATTTATCGTCATCACGTCGCCGATGGTGGGGACTTTCTATCGGGCGCCGGCGCCCGATGTTGAACCCTACGTCGCCGAAGGCACCACCGTAACGCGCGGCCAGGTCCTATGCATCATCGAGGCGATGAAAATTATGAACGAGATCGAGAGCGAACACGCCGGGACCGTCGCGAAGATCCACGTGGAGAACGGCGCCCCCGTCGAATACGGCCAGGAACTTTTCAGCTTGAAGCCGGCGTAACGCCGCGGGCGCCGGGCCGAAGAGATGTTTGCGAAGATACTAATTGCCAACCGCGGCGAGATCGCCGTTCGGGTCATCCGCGCCTGCCGCGAGATGGGTATCAAGACCGTCGTCGTCTACAGCGAGGTTGATGCCGATAGCCTCCACGTGCGATACGCCGACGAAGCCTTCTGCATCGGCCCGGCGGCGAGCGGCAAATCGTATTTGAACGTTCCCCGGATAATCGCCGCCGCGGAGGTTACCGACGCCGAAGCCGTTCACGCCGGCTACGGCTTCTTGGCCGAGAACCCCTACTTTGCGGAGGCGTGCGAAGCTTCCAACATCGTTTTCATAGGGCCGACGTACGAGACCATTACCAAGTTAGGTGATAAGGCCGAAGCGCGTAAGGTAATGGCGGCGGCCGGCGTTCCCCTCGTACCGGGCAGCCCGGGGCCGGTGGAGACGGAGGACGACGCGCTCGACATCGCCCGGGAGATTGGATATCCGGTAATGGTCAAGGCCGCGGCGGGCGGCGGCGGCCGTGGTATGAGAGTTGCCCATACGCCTCCGGCCCTCACGAGGGCGTTCGCGACGGCCGCGCTCGAGGCCGAGGCGGCCTTTGGCAACAGGGAAGTCTACCTCGAAAAAACCATCCCGCGACCGCGCCACGTCGAGGTTCAGATATTGGGCGACGGTCGCGGCAACGTAATTCACCTCGGCGAACGCGATTGCTCGATTCAACGCCGGCACCAGAAGTTAATCGAGGAGTCGCCCGCGCCCGCGCTTCCGGATAAAACCCGGGAGGCAATATGGGCCGCGGCGCTCGCCGGCGCGCGGGCCGTCAATTACCGTTCGGCCGGTACCGTCGAATTCCTGGTGGCCGAGGACTACTCCTTTTACTTCATCGAAGTGAACGCCCGCGTCCAAGTGGAACACCCGGTCTCGGAGATGGTGACCGGCACCGATATAATAAAAGAGCAAATTCGCATCGCCGCCGGCGCCGAGTTGCCGGCGACGCCCGGTCGCTTCGGCCACGCTATCGAATGCCGCATCAACGCCGAAGACCCGTCCCACGATTTTAGGCCGGCGCCGGGTGTAATCGAACAATATGTTCCCCCCGGTGGCCCGGGCGTCCGGGTGGACACGCATATCTTTTCCGGTTACGAAATTTCCCGCCATTACGACTCCCTCCTCGGCAAACTTATCGTATGGGCGCCGGACCGCGATGATGCGATCGCCCGTATGGAACGCGCCCTCGCCGAGATGATCATCGAGGGCGTCCCGACGACTATCCCCTTCCACTACCGCGTTATCCGCTCGGCCCTATTCCGCGAAGGGCGGGTCTCGACCGATTTCATCGCCGAGCTCGAAGCGTGCGATATAAAATCTCAATAGCCGTCGCCGGGCGTGCCTGAAAGTGATGGCGCCGTTAACGCTCCACACTTGGCTCGACGGCACGCCGCCGTCGGACGACCCGATGGAAGAGGTGACCGCAGTCGTAATCGACGTTCTCCGCGCCACGTCCACGATAGCCACGGCCCTCGCCCACGGCGCGGCATACGTAGACGCTCGTGCCGATGTCGCCGATGCGTTCGCGACGCGGGCCTCACTTGAGCGGGAGGGCGAGAAGCCTGTTTTGGGCGGCGAGCGCGAAAGCCACAAAGTACCGGGGTTTGACCTGGGCAACTCCCCCCTCGAGTATACGCCGGCGCGCGTTAGCGGCAGGCCCATCGTCTTATGCACGTCCAACGGTACCGCGGCGCTCGTGCGCTGTCGCGGCGCGGGCCGCGTATTCGCGGCCGGCTTCGTCAACGCGGCCGCGACCGTTGCGGCCCTCGTCAAGTCGGCGGCGCCGGTAACGTTGTGTTGCGCCGGCGAGGGCGGCGCACCTTCTCTGGAGGATGCGTGTTGCGCCGGCCTTATCGCGACGCTACTGCTCGCGGCCCAACCGTACGAAGCCGACGACGCGACCGCGATCGCCTGTCTCTGTTGGCGCGCACACAAAAAGGACGTCGCTCGGTTACTCCGGACGTGCCGGCACGGCCGCCAATTGCACAACCTCGGCTTCGGAGAAGACCTGACTTTATGTAGTAGGATAGACGCCTTCGCTCTACCCGTGCGCCGCGGCGAGGGCGGGAAACTTTTCGCCTCTCCGGCCGGGGCGACGGCTTAACCACTAGCCGGCCGGGCGCAAAAGGTTATGGCTACTCCCGTCGAAGACACTCATCTCGCACGCGCGCAGGAGTACTTACGCGACGGCCGGGTCGCCGCGGCGTGCGCCGAATACCTCCGCCATGCCGACAAGTGCGTCGCCCGCGGCGAATTAATAGAGGCCATTAAATACTATTACCGCGTAGAGGAATACCGTCGCCTAGACATCAAGGCCCGGACGAAGTTGGCGGAACTTCTCGCGCGCGTCGGCAATAAATCCCGGGCGGTCGCCACCTTCGTCAACGTCGCCACCGAGTTCGTAGCGCAGAGCCTCGCCGAAGACGCCGTCAAAACGCTAGCGACGGCGATCAAGCTTCTACCCGATCGCTTAGTATTACGCTATCGCCTGGCGGAACTTTACGACCAGCTCGGGCAAACCCAAAAAGCGGTAAATATCTATCTGCACGTGTTGGACGGCCACCCGGAGGAGAGCGGCGCCTGGTCGGCGCTGGGGGCGCTATATGCCAAACGTAATTC
>CAZJNB010000171.1:0-4992 GCA_964547385.1 uncultured bacterium | reverse complement strand
ACCGTATAATAACCGCTGTCGTCGGGGGTGAACCTATACGTCGCGACGCCGCTCGCGCCCACCCTCAGCTCGTCGCTCGCGACGTCCGCCTCCCGCCACTTGCCGTGGCCCGTAACGGCGCTCTCTTCCCACCGCTCCGCCGTTATCTTGACGAGCACGTCGGCGGGATACGGCCGCCCGAGCGGGTCCCGGGTCTTGAACGTAACGGCGACCGCTTCGCCCGGCTCGTAGAAGTACTGGTCGAGCTCGGCCGAGAGGTCCACGCCCGCGCGCCACACCGGCACCGTCGCCGAGCCGGTAACCTCCCGCCGGCTGGCGTCCGTCATCACCGCGTCGACGCGGTATTCGTAATTATAAGAGAGGTCCGACGGTATCGCCAGCGTGCCGCGGAACCGGCCGTCGTCGTCGAGCCGACCTTCGCCCTCGGCCACGTATTCCCAACCGTAGTAATCGGAATAATCGTAATCCTCGTAATACCAACCGTAACGGCGAGGCCACCACCCGTAGGAATAACGCACCCGGCGGTAGACGGCGTAGCGGACGTCCGCCCGGGCGACCGGCTCGCCGAAGTAATACCGGCCCGCGGCGTCGAAGATGAGGACGTCGCCCGGCAGGTAGTAGTCCTTCGCCGCGGCGACGGTCACCTCGTATTCCGGCTTCCGGTATTCCTCCACGTCGAAATAAGAGCTGAAGCTCTGCTCGCCGAACTTCGTCGTGATGTTGTAGCGCCCAAGGGCCGGTTCCTCAGCCAACGTGAATTCGGCCGCGAACGAGCCGAAGTCGGAAGTCGTAAGGTCGGCCTTGAACACCGGCTCGCCCGAGGGGTCGTTCACCTCGAGCTTGACTTTCTCGGCCGGCAGGTTCTCGTAATCGCCGCCGCCGTAACGTCGGAGGATGCCTTTCATATGGACCGTCTGCGCGGGCCGATAGACCGGCCTGTCCGTATAACTATAACCCTTATACCCCTCCGGCGAATAATACCCGAAGTAGGAATCGCACAGCGTTACGCTCTCGCCCTTCACCCCTACGACGATAAAGCTCGACGTGTCCTCGGGCAGGACGATGCCGTCCTTGACGGCCAGGCCGTCGTCGTCCGTCACCAGCCCCTCGGCAACGCGCGGGAACGTAAATATCTCGACGCCCGCGGCCGGCGCGCCCGACATCCGCTCCGCGGCGTAGACGACGAGGCTGTCGTTGTCCGTCTTCGTTACGAGCGCCAGCCGCGAGACGACTACGAGGGCCGTCGCGACCTCGCCCTTTGCGGACGCCGTAACCAAGTACGCCCCCTCCTCTTTAACCGGAAGGGTTATCTCTTTATAATTCCAGTAATCGGCGTCGCCCGGAAGCTCCTCGCGCCAGGAGGCTATCGCTTTCGCGCCCGAGAAGTCGATACCCGACAAGCTATGGAGGTCCAAGCCGGGTTGCGTCGCCAACGTCGCCAGGTCCAGCCGATAGACCGCCATATCCGCGGCGCCCAGGCCATAACTCTCCACCTCAACCTCGACGTCGTCGCCCGGGTAGTAGATACGATAGGAATACACCCAGAGCCGCTCGCCGTCCTCCGTTATACGACAGCTCAGGCCCGCGCCCAACGCCGCCAAGACGGAAAGAACCGCGCCCCAGCGTCCCCATCGAGCTGCTCTCCCGAAAAAGCTTTTACCTCTCATTACCACCTCTCCTACGTTACCCCTCCGTCGCTCGCGCGTTTCGTGTCCCTTCTCACGTTTCGACCGCTTCCGGCGGCGCGGCGTTTAATAAAGTTCTCTAAGCCAATTCCACTTGCGACGAATCGCCTACGTTGAGGGACGCCGGCCGGCCGTGCGCCGACGCCCGGTCGCCGATAATTGACCGTTGGAGGATGAGGTTCTCCACGACCGCGTATTCGCTCAGGATGCTGTCGCGGACGATGGAATCCTTGATGATGGCGCCGCCCGCAACGGAGACGTTCGGCCCGATTATCGAGTTCTGAATAGCGGCGCTCTCGTCGACGCATACCGGCGGAATGATTATCGAACCGGGGCGCCGGGGCGCCTCTTCCACTCGGGCGAGCAACGCGCGGTTGGTCTCCAACAGCGCGCCGGGCTCGCCGCAGTCGAACCATCCCTCGATGGGAAAAGTTACCATCTCGTGCCCGGCGTTCGTCATCAGTTGGAGCGCGTCGGTGAGTTGATATTCGCCGCGGGTGCGGATGTCCTCGGCGATAAGGCGTTCGATAGACGACACCAACAACGCCGGCTCGTTCAGGTAATAGACGCCCGCGATCGCGAGGTCGGAGACCGGCCGCTCGGGCTTCTCCACCAACTTCGCGACGCGCTCGCCGTCGAGGACAATAACGCCGAAGCGGCTCGGGTCGGCGACGACGCGAACGCCTATGGCCGACTTCCCCGCCCGCACCACCCCCGCCAAGTCGGCCTGAAATATCGTATCGCCCAAGACGATGAATAGTTCGCCGTCGCCCAGGTGCTCGCGCGCCTGGTAGAGGGCGTGGGCAATACCGAGCGGCTCCTCCTGTACGACGTAGTGGACCGGCTTCGCAATTCTCTTCTCTAAAAACGAGCGCAACTTAGCGCCGAGGTAACCGATGATGAAGATATACTCGTCCGGCCTTATCTCCTCTACCTCGTCGAGAATATACTCGATTATCGTCTTCCCGGCGACGTGGAGCATCGCCTTGGGAACGGTATGGGTGTGGGGCCGAAGCCTCGTTCCCTGACCCGCGACCGGTATGACCACTTTCATAGCAACCGACCTCCCGGCGCCGTTTATCCCTTCTCAGCTAAAGCCAATTCAACGATATAACGTCGAAGTTTCTCAAAGGCACGCGCCCGATGGCTGAGAGCGTTCTTCTCGGCCGCCGTCATCTGGGCGAAGGTGCGCCCCTCGCCTTCCGGGACGAAGAGCGGGTCATAGCCGAAGCCCGCGGCTCCCCGCGGTCCGCTCGTTATCCGGCCGGCGACCTCGCCCCGGGCGAGCCACTCCCGGCCGTCCGGCGCCACCAACGCGGCGACGCAAACGAACTTGGCCCGCCGCTCAGCTTCCGCTACGTCCGCCAATTCGCGTAGTAGTTTCGCGTTGTTTGCCGCCGGCTCGCACGCCGGCCCGGCGTAGCGATTCGAGTAGACGCCGGGCGCGCCGCCGAGGGCCGCGACCTCCAAGCCGGAGTCGTCCGCTAACGCCGGGACGCGGCTCGCCCGGGCAACGGCGCGCGCCTTGGCGACCGCGTTCTCCTCGTACGTCGCGCCCTCCTCGCGCGGGAGCGTAAGCGCCGGGAACGCGGCGAGGCCGATTACCTCCGCGACGTCGCCCAATATCGCGACCACCTCGGCCAACTTGCCGGCGTTATGGGACGCGAGGATAAACCGCGGCCTTACCTCAACCTTCATTCGAAGATAATAACCTTTACGTTATCGAATATAAGCCTATACGAACTGCCGTTATCTTCGCCGCCGGCGCCGGCCAGGCCGTCGCTCTCAAAGCCGACGCCTATTACGCGCGTGAGGTCCGGGCGGTAGCCGGCGTGCACCGTATAAGTCCCGTCGCTCTTAAGCCGGAAGCGAGGCTCGCCTGTCTTCGCAAGGCCTTTAATCCGAAAAGAGACGCGCGTCCACGCCCGCGGCCTGAGGGAAATGCGCCGGCGGAACTGGCGCGCCACGTCCACCGCGTCATCGTCCAAAAGTAACAGCCATATATCGACTATGAAGTCGTTGGGATTGTAGACGTCGAATTCGAAGCGATGTTGTTTGGAGAAATCCTTCTGGCGCGGGTAGAGGTTGACGATCCGGCTCGGGCGGCCGCACGCGAAGCGCGCCGCCAGCGCGACCTTCCCCTCGCTCACGAGCGCGCGCTCTTCCGCCACCTCGAGCGCGTCGCCCTCTTCACCGCTGAGCCAAAACGACGGCTTAATTCCCTCTTCAAAGTCGAAGACCGGGACCATTCCCTTCAAGCCGCGGTAGAGCTTTACCGGCCCGCCCGTAGTCCGCCCGGGCCGGAAGCCGTCCGCGGCAACGTTCACCGCGCCGCCCGACGCCCGGTAATATAGGCGATAGGAACCGCCCGCGTTCGTATAACACGCGAAGAGCTCGTCGCCCACCCGCGCGTGGTAGATGGGCGTCCCGGGCGCGTCGAATACCCGGCCGGTTATCTCCGACTTCTTCGCCGCGGCGGCGCCGCCAGCCAGCTCCTCGAGCATCGCCCGCCTGAGCTCCCATATCTCTTTGTTGCTGAGGTCGCGCGCGGCAATGTCGCTCAGGTCCTCGATATCGTATGGCAACAAGGACGCCAACCGTTCCTCGACGTAGGCGCGGCCGCGCCGCTTCTCGAGCAACTTAAAGAGCGCCCAATCCTCCAACCCTTGGCGAAGGAGCTCGAGCCGGAGGGAAGAGACCGGCCCGTCCACCGCCGCGGGCGCGCCCGGGTAGAACCAACAGCCGGAGCCGTTGCCGTAGGCCACGGCGGTCCCGACCATCGGGTCATCCTTCCAGGGGTTGCGCGGGCGAACCGCGGCCGCCGGCGGCGCCAACGCCATTACGCCCGCGGCCCCCCAGAGGTAGCCGTACCACGACAGCAGGCGCGCGCCCGCGCGCCGGCCGTCGATGATGTCGCCGCCCGAGCCGTCCGCGCGGATATAATACTCGTTCCCCGCGGCAAGGTTCTTATAGCGTTCCGGGCACAGCGCCACGTCGCGGAACGCCGGCGCCCAAACAGATACCGCGCCGCCGAGGGACACGTCCGGCGCCCCCCGAAAAGGCGACGTCGCCGCGGCGAGCTTCGGCCGCCCCGGCCAACCGCGCGCCGCCGCGGCCAAGTCCACCCACCACTTCGCGGCCGCGGCGCCCCGGGCGAACGGCGCCGGCGCCCCTCCGGCGAACGCCGGCCACAGAACCGGCGCGGTAGGCGTCGCTTCGCCGAACGCGTCGTAAAGTGTTTTATATTCCGCCTCCATCGCCTCGAGGGTCGGGACACCGTCGTCCGCCGCGCCCGAGAGGTAGAAGA
>CAZJNB010000170.1:0-5038 GCA_964547385.1 uncultured bacterium | reverse complement strand
TTCCCGAAAAGGTCGGCGACCGAGCATACTCGAATCTTGGCCGTCCTGACGTCCGGCCCGAGGGGAATCGTATCTGTAATAAAAAGGGTGTTCAACCGGCTCGCCGTTATCTTCTCTACGGCGTCGCCCGCGAGGATCGCGTGCGTCACGACCGCGACTACTTCCCGCGCGCCGCGCTCGAGCAACAGCTCGGTAGCCTCCACCAACGAGCCGCCGGTCGAAATCATATCGTCTATTATCACGACGCTCTTGCCGGCGACGTCGCCCACTATCGCCAACGCGTCTACCTCGTCCGGCCCTTTCCGGTGCTTGTCCACAACGGCGAAGTCGATCCGGCCGTCGCTCCCGGTCTCCTCCCGCATACGCCCGAGCCGTCGCGCAAACGACCTCGCGGCCTTTACGCCCCCCACGTCCGGCGAGGCGACGACGAGCTCTTCGAAGCCGAGCGCCATTATCGCCTGGGCAAAGATCGGCGCCGCGGTGAGGTTATCCACCGGCACGTCGAAGAACCCCTGTATCTGGCCGGCGTGAAGGTCCATCGTCAACAGCCGGTCCGCGCCCGCGCGCGTCAGCAAGTCCGCGACCAACTTCGCCGTGATGGGGACTCGCGGTTGGTCCTTGCGGTCCTGGCGCGCGTAGCCGTAATACGGGACGACGGCCGTTACGCGGTCCGCCGACGCCCGCCGGAGCGCGTCGATGATTATCATAAGCTCCATCAAGTTCTCGTTGACGGGCGGACACGTAGGTTGTATGACGAAGCAATCACGGCCGCGGACGTTGACCTCAACTTTAACCGATATCTCACCGTCGGGGAAGCGGCCCCGCGAGAGCCTTCCCAAATTTTCACCCAGAGACGCCGCCACCCGCGCGGCAAACTCTACGTTACCGCCGGCGGCGAAAATTATCCTGGTGTTAGCCATCCGCTTGCATCACCTCGGGTCAACTTCATCTGGGGCGGGTGGATTCGAACCACCGCATGCGGGTTCCAAAGACCCGTGGCTTACCGCTTGCCTACGCCCCAAGTTGTTAAATGTAACATATATATATATAACACTATGTATTTATTTAGGTAGTAATATTAGCGTGTTAGGAAGTAAGGTGTCTTGTGATAATTGGCTGAGAAGTCGTTGAGAAGGACGCCGCCGGCGTGATAGAGGGCGCGTTACCAGCCTGTTAAGGAACGCGAAGATGTGGAGTGGACGTTTTCCCCGGCGGTTTAATCTTCGTGATTTCGTTGGGGGATACGTTGTAGAAAGGGGTGGATATGGTTTGGGAAACTCTACGCCGGTGGGCGTAGGCGCTTGGCGTCGGTTAGGAACGATAGCGTTTTCCCCATATAATTATACGGCTACGCGCTCGAGGTTCTTTTCGATATCGGCGATAATCTTAGCCGTTGCCTCGTCGTTGGCGACGAGCTCGTTCTCTATTTTCGAGACGGAGTAGAGGACGGTGGTGTGGTCGCGGTTGCCGAAGGCGAGGCCGATGTCGGCCAAGGAGGTCGAGGTCTTCTCCCGGCAAAAGTACATCGCCACCTGGCGGGCGCGCGCGACGTTGGCGCGACGGGACTTTGACATTAAATCGCGGCGGGTCAAGTTGAAATATTTCGCGGTCGTCTCCTGAAGCTGGTCTATGGATATACTTATGCGGTGCTCCTCGGGCGCGATTTCGTCGAGTGCTTCTTGGGCGCGCGCCGGCGTAACGTACGCGCCGTCGTGGACGGCCGCGGCCGCCAACCGGGTGAGGACCCCCTCGATCGCCCGGATGTTGCCGGTGAGCCGCGTCGCGATAATGTCGGCTACTTCGTCCGATATGGTGATACCCTGGAGCTCGGCCTTCCGTTCCAAGATCGCCCGCCGCGTTTCGTAGTCGGGTGGCTGGATGTCGGCGATAAGGCCCCATTCGAACCTCGTCCGCAGACGCTCTTCCACCCGGGGGATGTCCTTGGGGACGCGGTCGCTGGAGAGGACGATCTGCCGGCCGGCCTCGTAGAGCGCGTTGAACGTGTGGAAGAACTCGACCTGGGTTCCCTCCATCCCGGCGAGGAACTGAACGTCGTCCACCAGGAGGAAGTCGACGTTCCGATATTTCCGGCGGAACTGGTCGGTTTTGTTGTTCTTGACCGCGGTGATCATCTCGTTCATAAACTGGTCGCAAGAGAGGTAGGAGATGTGGAGACGTTTACCGTTACTGCGGACCACGTGTCCCACCGCGTGAAGCAGATGGGTTTTTCCGAGGCCGACGCCGCCGTAGATAAAGAGGGGGTTGTAACGGGCGCCGGGGTTCTCCGCCACCGCTTGGCACGCGGCGTGGCAAAATGAATTCGAGCGGCCGACGACGAAGGTATCGAACGTGTAGCGCGGGTTGAGTTTGGAGGGGCGCGGCCGCGGGCCTCTTAGCGAACTACCGGCGTTCGGCCGCGCGGCGAACAGGCCTTCTTGGTTCACCGCGGCCTCGATGCTCACCGCGGCCTTCGGCCCCAAGACCTCGCGCGCTTTGGCCTGCAACAACTCGAGGTAGTTGTCTTCGATGAATTGCCGGTAGAGGTTGTTGGGGACTTCGAGCGCAAGGATGCTCCGGTCGGCGTCCCGGCAGATCGCGGGCTTGAGCCACGTCTCACAGTCCTTCGGGCCGACCTCGGCCGCGACCCGGTGGAGTATCTCCCGCCAAGCCTTAACGCCCGCGTTGTTCGTTTTCACGCTCCCTCCTCCTTACATTATTTGATAGTTACGGTCCGGCGGTGGCGCATCGAGGTTTATCCGCGCGACGAACACGGCCTGGGCGACGACGGGTTTTCCACAATCATTTCGGCCCAATTCTCGGCGGCTACGCCGCCGCCGCCGGGGCTTTTTATCGCCGATGTAAAAGTAGAGTGAGGTTGCATCCCGGTTGGCGCGCAGGGCCGCCGTTTTTAAGGCTTGCGCGCGGCGGTAAGAAAACGTTATTATTAAAGCGATTAACGTGCTTCGGTTTGTCGGTAAAAGGTTGCGGGCGCGAGAACGCGGTGTTAGCGTTATTGCGCGGCCTCGGTCGCCGCGGCCCCCGGGCCTAACGTCGTGCGAAATCCTTACGCGGCCGCCGAAATTATAAACAGGTTATCAACAAGTAAAATCAGGCACTTACGACGCCCCATAATATACCATAAGAGCCGGTTAATGCAAGCGAAAAATAAAAACGCCGGCGCTCGCGCGCCGAATAAAGTATCGATGGAAGAGAACGACGCGCCGGCGTTGGTGACGGTGGCGGCGGTGCGCAAGGTCTACCGTAGGCCGGCGGCGTTGTCGCGGCCGTGGGCCCGGCGCCCCGAGGTCGTCGCCCTCCGCGGCGTGGACCTGTCGCTTCGCGCGGGCGAAGTGGTATGTCTCCTGGGCCCTAACGGCGCCGGCAAGACGACGCTGCTCAAGGTCGTCGCGGGCTCGGTTCTCGCGGACGACGGAACGGTCGTCGTGGAAGCGGGCGCGGTGGGTTTTGTCGCGGGCGGCGAGCGGAGTTTTTACTGGCGGCTTTCCGGCGCGGAGAACTTGCGGTTTTTCGCGGTGCTCTTCGGCCTGCGCGGCGCCGCGGTACGCGAGCGCGTCGCCGCGGCGCTCACGCGGGTAGGCCTGAGCGGCCGCGCGGGCGACGCGGTACGGACGTATTCCAGCGGGATGCGCCAGCGGCTCGCGTTCGCGCGCGCCCTGCTCTGTCGGCCGGCGCTGTTGTTGGTGGACGAGTTCGCGGGCGAGTTGGATTACCCCACGACGTTGGCGTTGGCGCGTTTTGTCCGCGAGGAGCTGGTGCGGGAGGAGGGCCGGGGCGCGCTCGTCGCGACGCACCAACTGTGGCTCGCGCGGTTAATCGCGGACCGCGTTGTGGTCCTGGTGGACGGGAGGGTGGTCGCGGCCGGGCCGCCGGCGGAAGTGTTGGGCGTGCCCGCGGGGCGCTACGGCGCGCTGGTGCCGGCCGCCGCCGGCGACGCCGCGGCGCGGTTGGCGGCGCTCGGGTTGGAGGTGGACGCGGCCGCGGCCGCCGCGGGCACCTACGTTACCTTTGGCGAGCCCGCGGACGGACGCGTGTTGGCGGCGGCGTTTGACCTCCTCGCGGGCGCGGGCGCCGGGCCCGTTACGCGGGTGCCGGCGGCGGCGGAAGAGGCGTACCTTTCGCTCGTAGGCGGCGGCGGTGTTTAGTTTTCTGCGGATATGGGCCGCGTTTCTCAGGCGCGATATTTTGAATATGGCGTCCTATCGCCTGTCGTTCGTTATGACGTGGGCGTCGTTGTTATTTTATTTACTGATATTCTTCTTTGTGGGCAAAGTATTCTCCGGCTTGGGCTCGACGTATTTAGCTCGCTACGGCGGCGATTATTTTCCGTTCGTGGTCGTAGGTTTGGCGATGCAGAGTTTGGTGGGCGCGGGGCTGAGCGGCTTTTCGCAAGTAATCGCAAGCGAGCAATACCTGGGGACGCTGGAGCCGATGTTGACGGCGACGGGCGCGTTCCGGGTATTGGCGGGGGCGTCTCTCTCGCGGTATATTCTTTCCTCGGGGCGGCTCGTGGCGTACCTCGTCGTCGGCGCCCTTCTGTTCGGCGCGTCGTTCCGGTGGGCGGGGGTGCCGCTTGTCGCCGCGGCCGCGGTACTCACCGCGGCGGCCTATTTCGGCTTGGGGATGTTCGCCGCGGCGTTCCTCTTGGCGTTCAAGCAGGGGAACCCGGTCAACCTGTTTTTCGGGCAACTGGGCGTGATACTGTCGGGCGTCTTCTTCCCGCTCGAGGTGTTGCCGTCGTGGCTTCGGCGCGCGAGCGCCCTCATTCCGTTGACGCACGGCCTCGAGCTGGCCCGGGGCGCGCTTCTCGGCGGCGTGGCGCCCGGGGCGGCGGCGCGGTCGCTCGGAATTCTCGCGGCGTTCGCGGGCGTCTTTCTCCTCGTTGGCGGCGTTTCGTTTCGCTGGGCGCTCCGCCGGGCCCGGCGGGACGGCTCGCTCGGGCAATACTGATGGCGGCCGGCGACGTCGCGGCGGCCGTTCGCCTTATCGTCAACGCCGACGACCTTGGCTCGTGCGTCGC
>CAZJNB010000169.1:0-5122 GCA_964547385.1 uncultured bacterium | reverse complement strand
CCGTATGTTCCCCTCTCTTAAGTGCGTTACGATAAGGCCCCGTTATCGGCCCGGGGCCCTTGGCCTCCGAGACGACGAACCGCCGCGGCGCCTCGAAGATAAGGTGCGGTAGGTTGACGGCCGCCGGGCCGGCGTAGAGCTCGCGCCGGGCCTTAACCCACCCGCCGCCGGCCTGTTCCCCTTCCCATTCCGCCAAGAGCGCGTCTCTTACCTTCGCGAGCACCGCGTCGCAGCCTTCCGGCGGTACGCACCCCCGGGGTTGTTCGCCTTGAACGTTCACCACCACGCCGCCCCAGCGCATATATACCGGATAGGCGTACGCGGCGCTCCGCCGCCAGTTTACCGGGAGGGCCCGGGCGCCGCCGAAAAGACGTTTGACGCCGGCCGAAATAACGTTCCCCAGATACCGGCCTACGCCGTCGCCGACGCTTAAAAGTCCTTGCTTTTTCAGAAGCCGGTTCGCGTAGAAGGCCGCTGTCGGGCCCGGGCCGAAGCCGTGGTCGGAACATACGATGAGTGCCGCGTCGGTGCCGAAGGCCTCGTAGACCTTCTCGCAGGCGGCGTCCAACGTTCGTACGTAGTCGGCCGCGGCCCCGGCCGTTTCCGGCGCGGCGTAGACCTCGTCGTGATAGCGGTGGAAAAGACGGTCGGGGCCGGTAAAAACGACTACGCCGAGGTCGAAGCGCTCGCGCGCGAGCGCGCCGGCGGCTACGCGAACCCGGGAGGCCACCAGCGCCTCGAGCCGGCGACAAAGGCCGGCGAGGGTATCGGGAACGGGCCCGTCGAGGTCATAGGCGTAGTCGGCCAGGTGAGCCCGGAAGTCGGGGGGCCAACAGCCGCGGCGGTCGCCCGGCGGCGTGAGGACGCCCGTTACTATTACGCCGTTAAGGGGTCGTGCCGGAAAGGTGACCGGCAGGTTAAGGACGAACGTCCGTAGACCCGCGGCGCCCGCGAGTTCGTAGACCCGCGGCCACTGGACGTCGGCGCCCGTTACGAGCCGGCTGGGCGCCGCGAAGGCGTAATCGGCTATATCGCGGCGTTTAAAATCAACGACGCCGTGTTTTCCGATGCCGACGCCCGTAATTATGGTTGTCCACGCCGCGGTGGATACCGGCGGGACCGTGGAGGCGGCTGGCCCGAAAACGCCCGCGGCGGCGCGGTCGGCGAGGAAGGGCATTAGGCCGGCGGCGAAGGCCCGCGCGGCAAAGTCGGGCCCGAAGCCGTCGAGGCCGATTATAAGGATACGGGACACGACAAACGTTAACGGCGGAAGTTTCTGTGGGCGGCGGCGGCGAGCGCGCCGAAGGTTAGGATAACTAACGGGTGGATAAAAGACATCGAGATAAACATTCGGACCGCGACGCCCGCGAACGCGGCCACGGCGGCCACGCCGAACGCGACGTCCGTCGCCCGGTCGGATTTCAATAGACGGGCTGGGGCACGGAACGCGCCGTAGATAAGGGCCGCCAACGCACTTAGGCCGAGGATGCCGGTTTCCGCCCACGTAAGTAAGTAAATATTGTGAACCGGAAAGCCGAGTGCCCAGCGGTTATATAATTGCGCGAGCCCGACGTAATTACCCTTGCCTACGCCCAGGAGAGGATGGTCCCGTATCATCGCGAGTGCCGTCCGCCAGTCGGTGACGCGCGACGCCGCCGAGAGAAAATCGCCGCCCGCGCCCCGCGCCAACAATATACACGCCGTCGGTAATAACAAGACGACGGCCGAAAGCGTCAATACCAACGTAGCCGGCCAGGGCGCCCGCAACCTCCGGCGTAACGCCCATCCGCTTATGACAACTACGGCGAAAGCGACTTCCGCGCCCAACCATCCGCCCCGCGAAAAGGTGAAGAATATGGCCGCCCACAAAAGCGCCGTTAGCAGGAGGAAGAACAAGCGTCGCCCGCCTTTCGCGGCGAGGAAATAGACGGCCGCGAAGGGCAAAGCTATTTGGAGAAAATGGGCGGTAATGTTCGGTTCGAACGTCCCGCCGGCGCGCGCGAGTAACAACGGCGCGAGTTTCGGTTTGGGCCCGCCGACGAAGCCGCCCCATCCGGGTTTCTCCCATAAGCCGAAATTGTTCTGCGAGAAGAACTCTACTAAGCACAGGGCGGCTTGGGCGGCCGCGGCCACAAGGAACGCGAGCGCGACCGGCCGTCCGCCGTCCGCGGCCAAATACCGGAATAATATATAAGTCGCGTAGAAGCGAGCGATATCGATAAGGCCCACGAATACTAATACGGGCTTCGGCGCGTGGTAGACGGAGACGAGGGCCGCGGCGCCAAGCGCTACGATCGCCCCGCCGAAGAGGTCGGGCCGGAAGATAGCGCCGAGCCGGCGGAGCGCCGCCCGTGTCGACCGCACCCCTTCGTCTCTCGCCGTTACGGCCGAAACCGTCGCCCACACGAGGCCTATGAACAATATTACGTCAACCGGATAGACGATTAGGTGGTCGGCGTTGATCGTCGGCAAGCCGCCGTAGCCGCCGAAATGTTTGACGAGCGGTAAGGACAAGGCGGCCCAGAAAAGCAGCGGGTAAAGCCACCGCTGGCGTCCCGCCCACCCGGCGACGACGGCGGCCGCCGCGGCGGCGGCAACGAATACGACGAGCCCTTGGAGGAGCGCGCCCGCCGCGGCGAACCATATCACGCCGACTACCGCGGCGAGTATTACCGCGGCCCCAACGGCGTTTTTTTTATTGGCCGTTGTCAACTTCATAGCCGAGCCGCACTTCGGCGACGAAGACGTTGCGGTCGAGGCCGCGGGCCCCGTCGGCGAAGTCGTTCTCGAAGAAGAGGCCGAGCTCGTTCTCTTTCGTCGGGAGCGTTATCGTCGTCTCGTAGATATTCTCTCCTCCCACGTTCATATAAAAGGTGTGGACGGGGACACCGTTAATCGTTACCGTAACTATGGGGTAAAGGCCGAGAGCGCCAGATGCTTCCGCGACAATAGCCAGGCGGCGTTTCCCGGGCCCCGGAACGGTTAGCGTAGCCGGCGTGCGCCCCAAGCTCAGCCGGTTACGCGTTAGAAGGTAGCCGTCGTCGGCTTTTAAGTCCGCGCCGGCGACGGTCATCTCGAACTCTCGGGCCAACGCCCGCCGAACGTCGCGCTCGCATCGCCTACGGTGCGCCGTGCGTATTAAGCCAAAGCCGGCCGCGAAGTTCGTTTTATCGTCCCGCCAGAGAGTTCGGTAAAGCGCCGCGGCCGCGTTATCTTTCCCGGCGGCTTCCAGCGCTCGCGCCTCCCACCAGACAGCGTCGGCTTCCGCCGGGACCGCTTCCGCGAAACCGCAGGCCGCTTCGTCCACGCGCCCGAGCCAAAGGGCCGCCCAAGCCCGGGCGCCGGGCGTCGCCGCCGCCGCTACCATACGACAGTATAAAAACCTTCGCGGAAGCGCCTTTCCGGACACTCGGGCCACCGGCGAAGCCGTCGTCGCGAGGTCGCCGTGGAGAGCGGCCCTCTCGTAGTCGCCGCGCGCCAGGGCGGCAACGGCCAGCTCGGCGTCCCACGCGCGCGACGACGAGTATACGTCCCGCTCTTCGTAAAGCGCCTTTAGCACCGGCCACGCCGCGCCAGCGCGGGCGGCGGCCTTCAGCTCCCTCCAACGCGCGGAAGAACCGGCGCCGAGTCTCGTGGCCAAGTGGGCGCGCGCCGCCGCGGCTTCGTAGTTTTCGCCCGCGAGCGCCGCGTCGGCGGCCCGGGCGAAGCCGAACGCCGCGCCCAACCGCATCCCGGCAACCGCCACCGCTACGACGAGAGCTGGCCCGAGCCAACGCCCGTACGCGCCTCGAAACCGAAGGGCAATTAAAAAAATCAAAACCGCCGCCGGAACGAAGGCGAGGTTGAACGTCGGCCGCCGAAGGGCGAGCGCCGCGGCCGCGGCGATTATCAGGGTCGAGGCCGCCATAACCCAGACGACGACGTCGAGCGCTACAACAGTTCCCGAGCCGCGACGACGCCAAAGCGAAAGCCCGTACGCGGCCGCGACAATGCCCGCGATACCCAACGATACGGCCACCGCACCGCGAGACGCGACCGCGGCGCCGAGGCGCGCGAGAACGAGGACGCCGAAGGTTATCGCCGCGGCGCCCGCGAGTTGCCGCCCGGGCCGGACGGCGAACAGAAACGCGGCGAGCACGGCGCCCCACACCACTTCGGCCGTCGTCGCCGCAACGCCGACCGTAAAGACCAAAGCGGCGAGCGCAAAACATTGTATTATCTTAGCCAAGTCCCACCTATGCGCTTTACGGTTGAACGTAGCATATGGCCGGCTCGGTGTCAATTAACCGCAACCGGGACGTAATGGCCGGCGTTCCTTTCGCGCCCCGGCGTCGCCTCCGGCGACCTTAGCGCTTCATATCCGTAACGACGTAAAACCTCCGCTCTTTTAAAGTCGGCTCATCGTCAGTCTTTTCGTCTCGGCCATATGCTGACATTTATCACGTAGCGGCTACTACTGACATTATTATATGGCATCTATAGCTCCGGGTCGCCCCCTTGACAACCTCCCGCCAAGCGGTTAACCTACCTGGCGCCTCGAGCCGAGGTGGCGGAACCGGCAGACGCAGCGGACTTAAAACCCGCTGGCCCCAACCGGGCCGTGCGGGTTCGAACCCCGCCCTCGGCAAACAGCGAAAGGAGCCCTCGCGGTCCTTTTCTTTTTGACTATCGGCCGCAGCCGGCGCCCCCCTTGGCCCGCGGAAGGCGCGCTGGTCCAGGCCGACGCCAGCCCCCACCCCTGGCTCGCAGGCGACGAACCTTGCGCCCTTGTCATGGCCGTGGACGACGCCACCAAAAAGGTCCTCTACGCCCGTTTCGAAAGACGCGAAACTACCGTCGCCTATCTTAGGATGCTGCCTCATCTCTGCCGCCGCTACGCCCGGCCGCTGGCCGTTTACGCCGATAAGCACTCCATCTTCAAAACTAGCCGCGAACCTACCGTAGAAGAACAGCTCCGCGGCCAGGAACCCGTTACCCAGTTCGGCCGTGCCCTCCGCGAACTAAACATCTCCTATATCCCTGCCTCTTCCCCCCAGCCAAAGGTCGGGTCGAACGCGTCTTCCGCACCCTTCAAGACCGCCTCCTCGCCGAACTCCGTCGCCTCCAAGTATCCACCCTCCCG
>CAZJNB010000168.1:0-5147 GCA_964547385.1 uncultured bacterium | reverse complement strand
GGCGGCCGCGGAGTCGGCGCGAGCTGGCGCAACGGCTGGGCCGTTACGGCTACGGCGCGCCGGTCGTGGATGCCGTCGTGGAGCGGCTGAGTTCGCAAGGCCTTCTCGACGACGACGCCTTCGCCGCGGCGTGGATACGGGACCGGGTGGCGCTCAAACCCAAGGGCCGGCGGGTATTGCGGCTAGAGCTCGCGGCCCGGGGCGTAGCGCCGGAACGCGTCGAAGCGGCGCTCGCGGCCAACCTCCCGGATACCGAAGAGGCGTTGGCCCGCCGGGCGCTCACGCCGCGGCGGGAAGTATGGCGCGCGAAGGGTGAGCGCCGCGGCCGGCGCGCGGCCTTCGCTTTCCTAATACGCCGAGGCTTCGACGCCGACCTCGCCCGGCGCCTGGCCGACGAAATCTTCTCGGCGGAAGCGCCGTAGGTCCGAAGATATGTTACACGTTCTCCGCTTTCTTCTTATCGCCGCGACCTCCATCGTCGGCTATTACTTCGCGCCGTTCATTTCCAAAGCCGAAGCGGCGCCGCTATGGGGCGTCGTCCTCGGCTTCGTGGCCGGCGCTCTCATCGTCCTCGCCGAGATAATGCTCGAGCGGTATTCGGCGCAGACGTTGGTCGCCGCTACCGCCGGCCTTATCGCCGGCCTCATAACCGGCAACCTCTTCGCCTATGCCCTCTCGCAAATGGTAGAAGCGCCCGAATACCTCTACGCGCTCGTGGTGTTGATATTCGGTTATACCGGGACGATGCTCGCCGCGGCCAAGTTGCGCGACCTACCTATCCTGGGCTCGCTCAGCGCGCGGCCCGGCGGGGCCACGGGCCTCAACGTGCTCGACTCCAGCGTTATCATCGACGGCCGGATCGCCGATGTTATCGAGGCCGGCTTCCTCCCCGGGGCCGTTGCGATTCCCCGCTTCATCCTTAAAGAGATTCAGCTCATCGCCGACTCGTCCAACCCGCTCAAGCGTAATCGCGGCCGCCGCGGCCTGGATGTCTTGAATAAAATACGTAAATCGTCGCTGGCGCGCGTCGAGATACTCGAGCAGGATTACGAGGATATAAAGGCGGTAGACGAGAAACTCCTACGACTTGCCAAAGAGACCGGCGCTAATTTAGTAACGAACGACTATAATCTCAATAAAGTCGGGGAGCTTCAGGGGATAAAGATACTCAACTTGAACGACCTGGCGAACGCGCTCAAGGCCGTGGTTCTCCCGGGCGAGATGCTGTCCGTCCAAGTGGTCAAAGAGGGGAAGGAACGGGGGCAAGGCGTCGGCTACCTCGACGACGGCACGATGATCGTCGTGGAGGGCGGCCGCCGTTACATCGGCGAGAACCTCGAAGTTTTAGTGACGAGCGTCCTCCAGACCGCGGCCGGTCGGATGATATTCGCGAAGATGCCCGAGGCCGAGGACTTCGTCAGCGACGCCGAAGGGAGCCCCCATGGCCGCTGAGGGCCGGGCCGCGGCGCCGGCCGTAGCGATAATACTCGCCGCCGGGACGTCATCCCGTATGGCCGGCGGCGATAAAGTTTTTATGCCCCTCGGCGGCCGGCCGTTGGCTTATTACAGCCTCCGCCTTTTCGAGGATTGCCCCGAAGTAGCCGACGTTATCGTCGTTACCGGCGATGAGGACCGGTTCCGCCGCCTGGCGGAGGAGTATAGCTTCCGCAAGGTCCGGGCTTATGTCGCGGGCGGTCCGCGCCGGCAGGACTCCGCCGCCGCGGGCGTGGCGTCCGCCGGCGCGTTCGCCCGGGCCGGCGGCGCTATCCTAATTCACGACGCCGCGCGTCCGCTCGCCGACGGAGAACTTGTCGGCCGGTTGCTCGGGGCGCTCGGCGACGCCGACGGCGTCGTGCCGGTCGTTCCGGTAGGCGACACTATTAAGGTGGTTGGGGAGGACGGCGGCGTTGTGGAGACGCCGCCGCGCCGGCGCCTACGGGCGGCGCAAACGCCGCAGGCGTTTAAGGCCGCGGCCGTTCGCGCGGCCTATGACGCGGCGGCGGCGGGGGGATGGGATGTAACCGACGACGCCGCGGCCGTCGAATTGGCGGGGGGGCGGGTCGTTACCGTCGAGGGCGCCCGGGACAATATCAAGGTTACGTATCCGGAAGACTTCGCCCGGGCCGAACAAATACTCGGGCGACGGGCCGCGCGGCCCCGAGCTTAGCTCCCGGCGAGCGGCCGGCCGTCATAGCCGCCGGGTACGGGTAATCCTAAAACAGTCAAGACCGTGGCCGCCACGTCCTCTACGCCGGCGTCGGCGGTTTCCAACTTCAAGTTCGAGAAGATTAGACCCGGTACCGCGGCCGCGGCTACCGACGCGTGGCCGCCGCTCCATACGCCCGCGTTGTCGGCGAAGGTCGCGGCCGCGATGCCGCCGAGGACCGACTCCCACGACATCCGGTAACCGTCCGCGAGCGAGAGTATTAGGTCCGGCGCGGCGAAGGCGCGGGGTCCGGCAAAGAGTCGGGCGCCGTCGTGGACCCCTACGACGGGCCGGCGGCCGCCGTCCCGGACGGCGCGGAGGCGTTCGCGTAACTCATCCTTCACCCGTGCCACTTCCGACGCGGCGACGACGCCCCTCTTCTCACGACCCGCAACGTTTAGGTAAATCGCGCCGTAGCCGAGGGCGTACGCGACGGTCTCGGGCCACGCGACCGCGGCTTTATACTTCCCCCGTCGGAGCACGGCCTCGGGCGCGGGGACGCCGCGGCCGACCGGCCGCGCCCCCTCCTTTAGCTTCAGATAGCCGTTCTCGTATAACCATCGGTTGACGTCGAACGCCCGGCGGAACGGCCGGTTCCCGTGCGCGGAGACGACGAAGAGAGCCGTATCCCCGGCGTCCGGCGACGTTAGGAGTTTACCGATTAACCGGTCCACGTTACGGTAGGCGTCTTCCAGGGTGTCGGCGTAGCTGTAGAAGCGCCCGGCGTCGTAGGCGGGATGGCCGGGGTCGTAGAAGCGCCAATAGGCGTGGGCCAGCGCGTCCAGGCCGTAGTCGAAGAGGAGGAACAGGTCCGGCCGGCGGTTCCGCCAGGTCGCCAGGCCGAGCCGCTGTTTCTCCTCGGCTTGGGTATAATACTGGCCGGCGAACGGCCCCGAGCCGAGGACCTTATCGTATAGGCCCGAGAAGTCGAGGGGACGGCCCCTTGTCTGAAAAGGGCCGTCCGCGGCGAGGGCGGCGCCGAAGTCCGCGGGCGCGGCCACCGGGACTACGGCCGCGCGCGGGTCGACGTCGAGCGGCGTTAGATAGACGCGCATTTGGGGCCGGACGGAGACGACGAAGAAGCGTCCCACCGCACGCCAGCGAGAGAAGGGCCCGCCGCCGAAGGGGAACGTGAAATATCCGCTATAGTTTCCGAGGGCGACGCGTTGCTCTTGGCCCGCGACCGAGATGTTTAGATACTGCGCCGCTTCGGCCCGAAACGTTACTTCCAACGGCGGGCCGGCGGCGAAGGGCGGCGGCTCGAGTTCGGCCCGGGCGACGCCGGCCCGGACGTCGAGCGGGCGCCAAACGCCGGCGGCGGCGGTCTCGCGGCGCGGGAAGTCCGCGTCGGAAGCGAAATAGCGGTAGACGCCGGCGTCCAAGCAACCGCCCGGGACGCCCAAGCCGGAGAGAAAGACGCCGGCGGTCGTATCTTCGGGCGGGAAGTCGGCCGGCGCCCACAGCGCCGCGGTGGTGATGCCCTCGGCCGCGCCGTATCGCCAAAAGGGCTCGCCGCACAAAAGCGAACGGTAGTGGGGCGGCCGGACCGTGATACCCCGGACATACCGGCCCGGCTCGAGAACTAAGTCCGCGACTTTGGTCCGATAGGTTTCCGGCTCCCGGCCGAACTTCCCCCAAACGCCGTGTTTACCCGGACGCATGCCGGTGGCGAAGGTCGCCCACGCCACTTCGGCTTCGGCCGGCGTCGTCGTCCGGAGGGGCGCGAACGTCCCGGCGGCGGCCAGCGCGGCCAGGTGCGGAAGGTCGCCGGCGGCCATCAACCGCTCGACGAAGGCCGCGTCCATGCCGCCCACGCCCAGGACGACAACCCTCCTCTTCGCCGGCCGGGTGGGGCCCGGGCGCCCGCGGCACGAGGCCAACGCGCCGGCCAAGCCGCCCGCGGCCGTCCACGCCGCCGCGGCGCTCGTCAACTCCAGGAATCGCCGTCTTCTCATAATTACGGGCGGGCCTTTCGTCTCACGGCGGAATTATAGCTTCCGCCGGTATCGGCCTGCTACCTTCTCGCGCGCCGTTTGGAAAAAGCGCCCGCGTTCCTTTGTATCGGCTCGCGGCCGCGAGAGGTCGTAATGTGGGAACATCAGGCGCGAAGTGGTTCGGCGCGCGGCGTTAGCCGGGGACGGCGACGTCGCTCAAGCGGCCCGCTTTGGCGGCGTAACGCAGTCCCTCCATAATTACCACGCCGCTCGAGGTCCCGATTCGGTCCGCGCCCGCGCGGATGAGATTGAGCGCCCGCTCGTAGGACCGGATGCCGCCCGACGCCTTGATACCGACCTTCGCGCCCACGGCTTTGCGCAGGAGGCGGACGTCTTCTTCGGTGGCGCCGCCCGGGCCGAAGCCGGTGGAGGTTTTGACGAAATGCGCGCCCGCGGCGACTACTATCTCCGCGCCCCGCTTCTTCTGGTCCGCGGTGAGCGCGCCGCATTCGAGAATCACTTTTACCGGAAGGCCCTCCGCGGCGGCGACAACCGCGCCGACTTCTTCCCGAACAAAGTCGTAGTAGCCGTTGGTTAGTGCGGAGATGTTCATAACCATATCGAACTCGCCCGCGCCGCGCGCCAGCGCGTCCCGCACTTCGAATACCTTTACCGCTTTGGTGTTGGCCCCCAGCGGAAAGCCCACCACCGTAACCGGCTTTACCGAGCTCTCGGCCAACCTCTCGGCGACGAAGCGGATGTGTGTCGGGTTGACGACGACGGCGTAGAACTTCTCGCGCGCCGCGACGTCGCAGAGCGCCGCCAGGCTGTCCCGGCCGACGTCGTATCCCAACAGCGTCTGTTCCAACTTGCCGGGAAGGAAGTCGAGCCATTCTTGTGCGGTGCGCGGCTTCGTAAGCGAACTCCGTCAGTTACGCGTCGGCTCGGTGCGTTCTCCAAATGTATAACGCCGCGGCGGTGGGCTAACGCTCCCTCTTGCGCCGCTT
>CAZJNB010000167.1:0-5170 GCA_964547385.1 uncultured bacterium | reverse complement strand
GGTAACGGCGGCGAGGCCGAGGTTTGGGCCGGATACTGTAAACCTTTCGAAGCGCGCGGGCGTTATTACGAATGCTTCGCCGGCGGCGACGACGAGGCCGCGCGGACCCGGCACATCGTCGGAACGTTGCTCGGGCTGGCGCGCGACGGCGTCTTCATCCCCGCCGTCGAGGACCGCGGCGTCCGCAACGCGGCGTGTTCCTATTGCGATTATAAGATTATTTGCGACACAACTCGAGTTTGGTTAAACGCGGCAAAAATGGACTCGCCGCCGGTCCGGCGTTTTATGGAACTCAGCGCGGATGAGTAAAATAAGTAAAACCACGGAAGAGCTTTCCGATGACGCGGCGCGCGCCGCGGCGAAGGACCTCGAGCGGACGTTTCTGGTGGAGGCGAGCGCCGGAACCGGCAAGACCGAGCTCCTATGCGCCCGGGCCCTCGCGGCGTTGCGTAAGCCGGGCGTCAGGCCGGCGAGCGTAGTCGCGATTACGTTCACCGAGCGGGCCGCGGCCGAGCTCGCGGCGCGTTTGCGCCAACGGCTCGAGGAGGCCGCCCACGGGGCGTCGCGCGATGAACAGCTTGCGCGGGCCCTCGCGGACTTCGACCAGGCGCAGATATCCACCATCCATTCCTTCGCGACGACGCTCCTCCGGGAACGGCCGGTGGAGGCGGCGGTGGACCCGGCCTTCGCCGTCGCCGACGAGTTGGCCGCGGCTGTCGCCTGGCGCGACGTATGGGAAGAGTGGCTGCGGGAGGAAGCAAGCCGTCCCGCAGGCCCGGCGGCGTGGGCGACTTTGTGGGAGCGGACCGGAAAGCCCCGCCGCGACCTCCTGACGTGGATACCCGAGACGTTGGTGAAAGAATACGCCGGCGCTCAAGACGCGGCCGCCTACCCGCCGGGGGCCCTCGCCGATTTACGAGACACGCTGACCGAAGCGTTGTCGTATTTCCGCGAGGCGAAGGAAAGTTGCGCCCGGGCCGACGACCCCCTCTACGTTTCTTACGGCGAGGTCGAGGCTCTCGCGCGGGCGCTCGAGGGAGGGGACGCCGCGGCGGTAGCGGCGTTCGCGCTCGGAACGGGAACTCGGGGACACGCGAAGAACTGGCCCGAGGAGAGTGTGAAGAACAAGCTGTTGGCGTTACGAGGAGAGGTGAAAGAGGCTCTTAAGGCCGCGAAGGAAGAAATACGGGGCGCGGTGTTGCCGCCGTTCGTTGCCTGGCTGGGAGGGGCGGCCCGGGCCTACCGTGAACGGAAAGAGGGCCGCGCGGAGCTCGACTTCAACGACTTACTCGTTCGGGCGCTCGAGTTGGTCCGGCGCAAGGACGTCCGCGAATATTTTCAAAAGAACTACCGCTATATCCTCGTGGACGAGTTTCAAGATACGGACCCGGTTCAGGCCGAGTTGGTATTCTATCTGGCCGAGGCCGGCGCCGAAGCCGACGATTGGCGGGAGGTGGACCTCGTTCCCGGGAAGTTGTTCGTCGTCGGCGACGCCAAACAATCTATCTACCGCTTCCGGCGGGCCGACATCGAGGTCTACGCCGCGGCGCGCGACGTTATCGAGCGGAACGGCGGCGAGGTGTTGACGCTCACCGATAACTTCCGCGCCGGCCCGAAGCTCATTTCGTTCACGAACGCCGCGTTTCAACCCCTGTTCGAGGACGGGCGGCAGCCGTACCAGGCCCCCTACGGCGAACTCCGAACGTCGCCCGCGACGAGGGCCCGCCAGGCCGCGGCGCCGGGCGTATATCTATTGGAGGGGCCGCGCGAGCCTTTTTCCGACAAGGAGGAGGCGGCCGCGGCCGTCGCCGCGTTCATCCGGCGCGTCGTAACTGACGAGAACGTCGAGGTCTACGATAAGGAGGAGGAGCGTTGCCGGCCGGTTCTCTATCGCGACTTCGCCCTACTCTTCTGGAAGTTCACCGAGCTCAGGATGTGGGAAGAGCAGTTGGAGCGGTGGCACGTGCCGTTCTACGCCGTCGGCGGCCGGTCTTTCTACGGCCGCCCGGAGGTCAAGGCGATGGCCGCGGCGGCCCGGGCCATCGATAACCCCAACGCCGCGGTGGCGTTCGTCGCCGCCCTCTCCTCGCCGTTGTTCTCCTTTACCGCCGACGAGTTGTTGCGGTTGAAGTTGGCCGGCGGCGCCTTCGACTACCGGCGCGAGGTTCCCGCGGCGGCGCCGGCACGTTTCCGGCCCGCGTTCGACTTCCTCCGCGGCCTCCACGAAAGGTGCCGCGACCGGTCCGCGGCCGCGACGCTTGAGGAACTCGTCGCCGAAACCGCTCTCCAGACCAAGGCGCGTTTGTGGGGCGACGGCGTACGTGCGGTGGCCAACATCCGGCAGGTATTAACCTTGGCGCGCCAGCTCGCCGCCGCCGGCGACGTCGGCCTGCGGACGTTCGCCGAGTGGCTCGGCGAGATGGAGAAAAGCGAGGAGGCCGCGCGGGAGTCGCCGGCGCTCGAGCCGGGCGACGAGTTCGTACGCCTTTCCACTATCCACGGCGCCAAGGGGTTGGAGTTTAACGTCGTAGTCCTACCCGACCTCGCCTGGGCGAAGCCCCGAAACGATTATAAATTCTACGACCGCGCCGCGGGCCTCGTTCACCTGAGTATTAACGGCGCGGACGGGCGGATGCGGACGCCCGGCTATAACGATGCTGTTGCGGAGGAACGACTATTCGCCGCCGCCGAAGGACGGCGCGTGCTCTACGTTGCCGCGACGCGCGCCCGCGACCTCTTGGTCATACCGCAAGTGGCGGGTACACGCACGGAAACCCTCGGCGCGGCGCTCGCCGCGGTGATACCCAGGGCCGACGTAACTACCGTTCATATCGACGGCGCGGCGGCGGCGCCTCCCGAAGTCTCCGCCCCGGCGCAGGCGCCGCCGGATATAAAAGGCGAGGTCGAGAAATGGCGGGCGGGTCTTAAGAGCGCCGTAGAACAGGGCTCGGCGGTCGCGACGGCCGTCGTCGGCGCCACGACCGTAGCGCGTGCCGGCGAGGACGAGGAGGACGAGAGAGGACCGTTAAGCCGGCCCGGTCGCGGCGACGGCGCGGCGCGAGGGTTGGCGTTGGGCCGGGCGCTCCACGCGGTGATGGAGGAGGTCGACCTCGCCGCCGGCACCGGCCTCGACGCGCTCGCCCGCGAAAAATGCGCCGCGGAAGGGTGCGCCGCGGACGCCGCGTTGGTCGCGGGATGGGCCCGGAATTGCCTGGCGGCCGGGCCTGTCGTCGAGGCCGCGGCGGCGCCGGCTTGCTACCGGGAATTGCCCTTCTGGTCCGAAATAGCGGGCGTCGTCGTGAACGGCTGGGTGGATTTGGCTTTTGAATCGCCCCGGGGCCTCGTTATCGTGGATTATAAGACGGACGAGCCTACTACGGCCACAGCCCGGGCCGCGGGCGAATATCGGCGTCAGCTGGCCGTCTACGCCGCGGCGTTGGCTCGCGTTACCGGGGGAGCCGTCGCCGGCGCCTATCTCGTCTTCGCCGCGGCGGCCGAAGGGGAGAGGGTAATCGACTTGGGCGCGGGCGAGAAATTGGTTGCCGAGGGCCTTAAAACGCTTGCCGACTATACTATCCTACGGTAAGGGTATGCGCTGTAAGACGCTGATAATACGTCTATTATCGCGGCGAGAGGAAGAGGAATTTGCTTAAAGGTCGAGGGGGTGTTATACTTATATTAGGGCGTTTGCAGGGTTGACGGGCCCGGCCCGCGGGAGGTTTGAGTTCGTGGCGAGAAGCCGAAGGGCACGACGGCCGAAGTTACTTGTGGGGTGGGCGCGCATCGCCGCGTATTTGCAATGTGCGGTGGCCACCGCGAAAAGGCGGGAGAGAGAAGGTCTACCGGTAGTGAGGGTAGGCGGCGCGGTGTGTGCTTTCCCGGAAGAGGTTGACACGTGGGCGCGGCGGTGGCGCGCCCGGGGGTTACGGAAGAAAGGTCGGCGGTAGCCGGCGGCTTCGTCCGTAAGGCCCGGGACTTGTCGCTGGTGCCCGGATGTGGTATGATGTTACACAAGATGGTATCAACATAGGATTTATGCCTTTCGAGGGAGACATCGAGGATTTTTCGATCGCCGCGATTATACAGGTCGTGGGCCAGGGGCGGAAGACCGGGACGCTGGCGGTGGAGGGGGAGCGGGAGACCATATGGGTCTATTTTAAGGACGGCCGCGCGGTCTTCGCGACGCCGTCGAACCAGCGCGAACAATTGGGCGCGATGCTTTTACGCGGCGGCCTCGTTACGGAAGAACAGCTGGCCGAAGCGCTTGCCGAACAGCGCGAGAAACGCGCGGCGGGCAATCCTATGCGCCTGGGGGCAATCCTTATCGAGAAGGGCGCGGTGGCCCGCGACGCGCTGGAAGCGAAGATAATCGAACAGATAAAGGATTCGATCTACGCCGCGGTCGGCGAGCATCGGGGGCACTTTCGCTTCTTCTCGGAGCTCGAGCTGAGCGACGAGGATATCTTGGTTTCGGTGGACGCCTACCAGGTTATTATGGAGGGCGCCCGGCGCATCGAGGAATGGGAGCAGATTAAAGGCAAGATCTCGTCCTACCAGGACGTCTACGCCATCAACCCCAACCCCGCGGCGAGCGGCGAGGTGGAGCTCACGCCGCGGGAGTGGCGCGTATTGAGTATGCTCGACGGCCGCCGCGACGTCACCGCGATCGCCGAGGAGGCCGGCCTGAGCCGCTTCGAAGTATGCCGCGTCCTCTACGGCCTTTTGAATATGGGGATTATCCGCGCCCGCGGCCCGGCGCGCGAGGCCCAGGCGCCGGCGCGCGGCGGCGAACGATGGACGTAGGGGGAAGGTCGAGCTCAAAGCAAAAGGGCCCGCAGGCCCTTTTTGTTTTGCCCGGAGCGGGACTCGAACCCGCACAGGATATCTCCCACATGGCCCTCAACCATGCGCGTCTACCAAATTCCGCCACCCGGGCGACGCCGTCTTTATTACCATAATTCCGCCGCCAAGTCAAACGGCTTAATAGGATACCAGGAGGAGCGTAAGGCCCCGGGCCGGCGCCGGCGGCCCGAGCGCGTTCCGCTCTTTTTTCTCGAGGGTCCGGCGGACGTCGTCCGGCGTAAGCTCGCGCCGCCCTACGGCGAGCAGGGCGGCGACGACGTTGCGGACCATCTTGTAGAGGAACGCGTTGGCGGTAATGTAGAACTCG
>CAZJNB010000166.1:0-5176 GCA_964547385.1 uncultured bacterium | reverse complement strand
CAGGTCGCGCTCGGCTACGCGATAACGCGTATCGGGTGCTTTCTTAACGGTTGTTGTTTCGGGACACCGACGTCGTTGCCGTGGGGCGTGAGTTTCCCCGTCGCCTCCGGCGCGGGCCAATATACTTTCCGGCTGGCCCTCACCGGGCAATACGAACTCCCGATACACCTCCACCCGGTCCAATTATATGCGGTCGCCGCGAACCTGATTATCTTCGGCGTTCTCCTCGTCGCGTGGCGGCGCTGGCGCTTCGACGGCCAGATATTTTGGGGTTATTTAATGCTCTACCCGGTCTACCGCTTTGCCGTCGAGTTCATCCGCGGCGACAACGAACCCTTGGCGCTGGGCCTAACGGTGGGTCAATTTATGAGTATCGCCCTTTTCGCCACCGCGCTTGTGGCCTGGCTCAGCCTCCGCGCCCGGCGGGTTGCCTCCGCCGCGACCGTTCCCCAACGGAAAATATGACGCGTATATGGCTCGACGAGGTCGCCGACCACGTGGGCGAGGTCGTCACCGTCGCCGGGTGGGTATATAACTTCCGCCACAGCGGGAAGATATACTTCTTGCAACTCCGAGACGGGACCGGCCGGTGTCAGCTTGTCTGCGCCGCGGACGAGATGCCCGACGAGGCCTTCGCCCGCTGTAGAAGCGTCACGATCGAGTCCTCGGTCCGCGTAGCCGCCGAAGTGCGCGTCGACGAAAGGGCGCCGGGCGGCGTCGAGCTTCACGTCCGCGACCTCGAGCTCCTATCGGTCGCCGAAGAGTATCCTCTCCAGAAGAAAGAACACGGCGTAGATTTTCTCCTCGAACATCGCCACTTGTGGCTCCGCTCCTCGCGCCAGGAGGCCATCCTCCGGATAAGGGCGACCGTCGAGGGCGCGATCGCCGCTTTCTTCGATGAGCGCGGCTTCACCCGCGTCGACGCGCCGATACTCACGCCTACGTCGTGCGAGGAGACGACGACGCTTTTCCAGACGGACTACTTCGGCGAGCCGGCGTTCCTGAGTCAGAGCGGTCAGCTGTATATGGAGGCCGCGGCCGCGGCGTTGGGCAAGGTCTATTGCGCCGGGCCTACTTTCCGGGCCGAGAAGTCGAAGACGCGCCGCCACGTTACGGAGTTCTGGATGGTCGAGCCGGAAGTCGCTTTCCTCGACCACGACGGTAACGTCGCGCTGGCGGAAGGGCTCCTCGCGGCGATAGCGGCGGCGGTCGTCCGCGAGCGGCGCGCCGAGCTGAAGACGCTCGGGCGGGACGCGGGCGCGTTGGAGAACATAGTAGCGCCCTTCCCCCGGCTAAGTTACGCCCAGGCCGTTGAAATGCTCGTCGCCAAGGGTATCCCTATGGAACCGGGGGACGACTTCGGCGGTGACGAAGCGACCGCCCTCACCGCCGATTACGATAGGCCGCTCGTAGTGGAATATTTCCCGCGGGTGACGAAAGCCTTCTATATGAAGCGGTACGCCGACGACGCCGAGTTGACCTATTCTATGGACATATTCGCGCCGGAGGGTTACGGCGAGGTTATCGGCGGCTCCTGCCGCGAGGACGACCTCGCGACGTTGCTCGAGAGTATCAACGCGTTCGGCCTCTCGCCCGAGCCGCTCGCGTGGTACCTCGACCTCCGCCGCTACGGCGCGGTCCCGACGGCGGGCTTCGGCCTCGGCGTCGGGCGGACCGTTATGTGGCTATGCGGCCTTAAGCATATCCGTGAAGCCCTACCGTTCCCCCGTCTCTTGGGCCGTATCTACCCGTAACGGGCCCTCGGCCTTTCGCTTGCGCTACCGTGAAAAACCACCGACATAGGATAAAAAGAATCGCGCGGCGTTCGGGCCGGTTGACCGGTTTCTTTTACGGCCTTCCGGGCGGCGGGCACGTAGGCCCGATCCTCTTGGCGCTACTCGTGGGCCTGGCTACCGGCGCCGGCGCGGTTCTCTTCCGGGAATTGATCCGCCTTTTCAATTGGCTTTTACTTGAGCGGGTGTGGGGATGGGCCACCGCGACTCTGCCCTATGGGCGGGCGTCGCTCCCGCTGATAACCGGCGCCGGCGGCCTCGTCGTCGGCCTCCTCATCTATTACTTCGCGCGGGAGGCGAAGGGCCACGGCGTTCCCGAGGTTATAGCGGCGATTGCGGTCCGGGGCGGCGTGATAAGGCCGCGGGTAGCGATAATAAAATCGCTGGCGTCGTCTATATGCATAGGGTCCGGCGGCTCGGCGGGGCGGGAAGGACCTATCGTCCAGATCGGCTCGAGCGTCGGCAGTGCCTTAGGGCAATTCTTCCATCTTTCGAGTCAACGGGTCAAGACGCTGGTGGGATGCGGCGCCGCGGCGGGAATCGCGGCCACGTTTAACGCGCCCGTCGCAGGCGCGTTGTTTTCGCTCGAGATAATATTGGGGGACTTCGGCTTCGGCAACTTCGCGCCGGTGGTAATATCCTCGGTAGTAGCGGCCGCCGTCGGGCGGTGGTATTTCGGCGATATGCCGTCTCTTACGGTGTTACATTTCCACCAACGTAGCTGGCTCGAGTTCCCGCTCTACGCCCTCCTCGGCGTAGTTATCGGCATCGCGAGCGTGATATTTACACGGTCCCTCTACGCCCAGGAGGACCTTTACGATAAAATCTTGGCCGCTATCCCGCCGCCGGTGCGGACTATGTTGGGCGGGGCTTTAGTAGGCGTCGCAGGGATCTTTCTCCCCGGCATTTTGGGGACCGGTTACGGCCCTATCGACGTCGCCGTCGCCGGCATTTACACCCTTCCGTTACTCTTAGTTTTAGCCGGCAGCAAACTATTCGCGACGACGACGACGCTCGGCTCGGGCGGCTCGGGCGGGATCTTCGCGCCGTCGTTGTTTATGGGCGCGATGCTCGGCGGCGCCGCCGGCTTCCTCTTTCAACATATCTTCCCCGGCGTTACGGCCCAGCCGGGCGCTTACGCTCTCGTCGGGATGGGGGCGATGGTGGCCGGCGCTACTCACGCGCCGCTAACCGCGGTCGTCATATTATTCGAGATGACGGATAATTATTCGATCATCCTTCCGTTAATGACGGCGGTGGTCGTCGCCTTGATCGTATCTAAAAGGCTATGCGCGCAATCCATCTATACGTTGAAAATCGAACGGGCCGGTATTCACCTGCGCGAGGGTAAAGACGTCGACATATTGAAGTCGATCGAGGCTCGCGAGATAATGCGCCGCGACTTCGAGACGGTCTACGCCGGGACCCGGTTCAAGGATTTACTCAAGTTCCTGGGAGAGGCGCGCCAGCATTCGTTCCCGGTCGTGGACGCAAGTGGCAAACTCGTCGGCGTTATCTCTTTACGAAACTTACGCCGGTGGTTAAACGAGCCGTCGGTCTCCGATATCGTCGTAGCGGAAGAATTGGCGAAAAAAGATATCCTAACGGTCCAGGAAGATGAAACCCTTTATACCGTATGGGATAAGTTCGAGCGGTTGGATGTGGAGAGCTTGCCGGTAGTCGCTGCCGACGAACCCAAGCGGCTCGTGGGGCTTCTCTTCCGCGAGGACGCCTACGCGGCCTACGCCAGCCGCACCGTGGGAGCTTGGGCCGAGAGGCGCGGGGACAAACGCGCCAAGCCGCCGGGCCGGTAGTAGTGAACCTATTAGTACTCTGCGTGATATTGCTCGCGGCGATCGCCCTCTCCGCGGCGTTCTCGACGGCCGAGAGCGCCCTTTTTTCGTTGGGGAGCGTTCGCCTGCGGCGAATGAAGCTCCGGCGTCGCCTAACGGCGCCGCTCGTACGCTCGCTCCTCGTTCGGCCGCGGCGGCTCCTCATAACGATCATCGTGGGAAACACGTTCACTTTGACCGTGGCCGCGGCGGTGGCCGCCGCCCTCGGCGCGCGTGCGGGCGTCGTCTACGGACCGCTCGTCGCGGCCGTCCTTATTACCGCGGTCCTGTTCATCTTTGCCGAAATGGTCCCCAAAGCCCTCGGCGTAACTTGGCCCGAGAGGGGCGCGGCCGTAACCTCGCCCTTTATCACATCGGTCTATTGGCTGTTATACCCTCTGAACCGCGCCGTTGTCGCCCTGGCTAACTTCGCCGCCGGCGGTTTCACCTACCGTAGCATCGACCCGGGGCCCGAAGATATTTACGGTCTTCTCGTCGAGGGAAAAGACGACGGCGTTCTGGACGGCACCGAAAAGGAATTGATCGAACAGGTCGTATCCTTCGGCGACCGGACCGCCGGCGAGATCGCGACGCCCCGGACTAAGATATTCGGCCTCCCCGCCGAGCTATCCTTCGAGGAAGGGGCGCGCGCCGCCGCGGCCGCCGGCTACACCCGTATCCCCCTATTTAACGGCGATATCGAAAACGTTGTCGGCATCTTATACGCCAAGGATATCCTACTCGCGGAGGCGCAACCGCCGGCGACGCTCGCGTCCTTGGCCCGGGCCGCACATTTCGTCCCGGCGAGCCAGCCCGCCGTCAACCTCTTTTGGGATTTCGTCCGCAACAGGACCCATATTGCCCTCGTCGTAGATGAATACGGCGCCCTCGACGGCTTAGTAACGATGGCTGACGTCCTGGGCGGAATATTCGGGGAACCGCCGCCGGCCGTTACTTATCTCGGCGGGCGGCGCTTTACGGTGGCCGCGGATACGGGCCTGGACGATTTTAATGATTTAACCGGGAGTTATTTAGAAGATAAGGCCGCAGATACTATCGGCGGATACGTGCTCAATCGGCTCGGGCGCATTCCCGCCGCCGGCGAAGAGTATCGCGAGGGAGAGTTGCGCATAGTCGTAAAGGTCGCCGACCCTCACCGCCTCGTCGAACTTATGGTAGAGGTCTCCCCTCGGGAGGGGACGTAGATGTCCCCGGCGATGTTCGTTATCGTCGTCACGCTCGTAATTACCGCTGGTTTCTTCGCCGCGGGCGAGACGGCGGTTCTCGCCAGCAACCGGATGCGGATGCGCCGCCGGGCCGAGGCAAACGACGGACGAGCCGCCGCGGTCCTCGGCTTCCTGGAACGGCCGGACCGTTTTTTGACCGCGGTCCTCCTGGGCAACAATATCGCCGTCGTCGCCGCTACCTCGCTCCTAACGCTGGCGGCGAAACGGCCCGCCGGCGAGCTCGGCGGCGTCGTCGCCGCGGCGGTTATTATGACGGCGGCGTTGACCTTGTTCGCAGAGATCATCCCCAAAGTGGTGACGCTCG
>CAZJNB010000165.1:0-5190 GCA_964547385.1 uncultured bacterium | reverse complement strand
GGCTACGCCGGTACGACCGTCTACGGCTACAATACGGTCGCCGAGCCCGCGGAGAACCACGCCGATACGTACGTCCCGGTCCGCTTTCGAGTGAACCAGGATACCGGCGCCGGAACCTTCGGCATCGTCGCGAACAGCCGACTTTATAAAGATGTCACCGGCGACGCCGACGTCAACGGCCGCGTATATTACGGTTACATGCAGTATAAAAGCCCCGGCAACTGGCTGGAAGTAGACGTAGGCCGGCAATATATCGCCGCCGGCGCGACCGCGGCGACCCTCGACGGCGCCCGCGCTATTATAAAAGGTGGTAATAAGTGGCGCGCGGACCTCTACGGCGGCTCGACCGTTACGCCCGACTTCGGCCCGATGCGCCGCTTCAGCGAGATGGAGCTTAAAGATAAGGCCAATGCCCCGTATGACCGCGGCTATTGGCTCGACGATTACACCTACGGCGTTCACGGCGGGACCAACGTCAAAGAGCTCTGGAGCGGGATGCTCTTCCCGATGTGGCTCGGCGTCAGCGGCTCGCTATCCAAGCGGAACGGCCATATAAGCGACACGACGGTGGGCCTCGACTCTACCCAGGACTTCCCGGCGAGCCTCAAGGCGAGTGAAGAGGTCGCCTTCGATTGGATCGGCGGCCACGTCAATTATCAATATTATTCCCTCCGTCATCGGCATAAGAGCATACCGCTCAAGACGTATATCGATTACCGCTGGCAGGAACCCCGCGTCGACTACGCCTCCATCTTCTCGGTCTTCGACCAGGAGGGTCGCCATCGCGCCCGCGTCGGCGGCCAGTATAAGGTCTCCGAAATCATCCAACCGTTCGCCGATTATTCGGCCAGCATTCGTGGCGAAAAGATAAACCACCGCGTCAAGGCCGGCCTCGACCAGAACTTCGGCTTCACGTACCTCCGCTACGGCGGCCTTTACGGCGTCAGCAACCGGAGCATCGCCGGCGGCGACGAATGCGGCGCTTTCGCCTCCGCGGAATTCCCCAAGCCGATTCCGTCCTTCGAGCGCCTGAGCGTCGGGACGTCCGTAGATTACCTCAGATACAAAGGATACGAGACGCCCGCGCCCGAGTGGGAAGACACCCTTCTCTACGACCTCCACGGCCGCTTGAACGTGTGGCGGACCTTCGAGACGACGCTCGGCGCCGAAGCGCTGAAGAACCCCGACCGGAAATACGAAGTCCGCGCCTACCTTCAGGCAAGCGCGTCCATTTCCGGCTAGCCGCCAACGGGAATCATACTTTACGATAAGGGAGTTACCATATGCTTAAAAACTATAATCGTAAGGCGTGGCGCCACGCGGCTTCCCTTTCGGCCGTCGCCATAGCGATGATGGCGGCGTTCGCGCTCATTTCGCAGTTGACGGCGCCGGACGCCGCGGTCGGCTTGGCGAAGCCGGCGAGCCACGATAATTCCTGGCGCACCGGCCACGCTACCTTCGCCAAAGGCAACGACGCCAGCTGCGCCGCCTGTCACGACCGGTCCTACTGTAACTCGTGCCACTACTCCGATAACCCCAAGGAAGCCTACCACAAGACCAATTACGCCTATACCCACTCCCTCGACAAGTTCCTCGACGAGCGCGATTGCGCCTCCTGCCACGAGACCCAGACGTTCTGCGTTACGTGCCACGAAACCAACGCCAACGTCTCTACCGGCGGCCGGCCGGCGACTCATTCCCAGCTCGGATGGTCCACCAGCGGCCACGCCGAGGTCGCCGGGAGCGAGCTTGACACCTGCGTCGCGTGCCACGACGTCGCCGGCGCCGACCCGGTCTGTATGCGCTGTCACCGCACCGGTATAAGTCCCCACGGCGATAACCCGGTAATCAATATGAGTTCCGGGCCGTGGCAGAATGACCCCGGCTACGTCTGCTTCCAGTGTCACTCGCAGAACGACTCGCGGTTGCAATAAGAGAGTTATATGGTGGCCGCCGTTCTTATCGCGACGGCGGTCACCCTTAACGTTGTAGACATCCGTTTGAAGGAGGAAGATATGGCGCGAAACCTACTATTCGCGGCGGCCGTTGTGTGTGTGTGCGTTATCCCGTCCGCCGTCTTCTCAGGTGGCGCGGGCGACTATGTCGGCGTTGATACTTGCACCGGCTGTCACGGCGACATCGCCGACGCCTATGCCAAAACGCCCCACGTTAAGAGCCTAGAGATTTTGAAGGCCGCAGGGTCCGATAGTAACGCCGAGTGCCTCCCGTGCCATACGACCGGTTTCGAAGGCGGCGAATATACCGACGGCGCCGTAACGTGCGAGGCCTGCCACGGCGCGGGCGCGGCGCACGCCGCGGCGTCAATGGACCAGAAAAAGAGCACTATCCACCGGGACGTAACCGCCGAGGACTGCACCAAATGCCACAACGCGGACTGGTCGCCGGACTTCGACTTCGCCTCCTACAAGGAAAAAGGCACCCACAAGCTGGACTAAAAGCGAGCGGTATTACCCGTATCTCCAAGCCGGCGTTGCCGGGGGTAAAGCCCCTTACCCCGACGCATTAACGTCGGAGTCCCCGGCGACGCCCTTTTATTTTATTGAAGGGTACGCGTCTTCTTCTTATAATAGTATCGTCCGAGGAGCGAAAGGTTGGATACTGCTAACGAAACCAACGAAGTCCTCGATCGCCGTTCGTTTTTAAACTACCTCATCGCCGGCGCTTTCGCCCTTGTTGCTACTATCGGCGCGTATACGGTAGGCCGGTACCTATGGCCGCCCAAAAACGAGACGGGCGGCGCCGGCGGCGGCCGCGTTGAAGTTGCGGCGGAGAGCGAGATGCCCGTGGGCGTAGGGATTAAAACCTTGTTGGGCAATGAACCGGTTTGGGTTATTCACGCACCGTTCGGTTTCGTTGCCCTGTCCGCGGTGTGCACCCACCTCGGCTGTATCGTCAATTACGATAAAGAGAAAGAGATCTGGTGCCCGTGTCACGCAGGCTTCTTCGACCTGCGCGGAAACGTAATATCCGGGCCGCCGCCCAGGCCCCTCCCGTCGTACCCGGTCGCGGTAGTAGGCGGGAAAGTCGTAATAGGATAACGCGTGCAAAAAGATAAAAAAGAGCGAAAACCCCTTGTCGACCGGGTATTGGAATGGGTCAGCGAACACGTGAGCCTCCATGTGCTCGTGAATATGTTTACCACCCTCACCGGCTTCCTCTACGGTGAGATGGACGAGCGGCTGGAAATACGGGCAGCGATAAAAAAACAGATGCGGAAGCCGATCCCGGGCCGCATCACCTGGTGGGGTTGCTTCGGCGGGATTACCTTCCTATTGTTTATGATACAAATAGTAACCGGCGTTTTGCTCGCGATATATTACCGCCCGACTACCGGCGGCGCGTATGAGAGCATTATGGTTATAATGAACAACGTCTCGTACGGCTGGCTCATCCGGAGCATCCACCGCTACGCTTCCGAACTTATGATCGTCACTATTATAATCCATATGGCAAAGGTATTTTTAACCGCGGCATATAAGCCGCCGCGGGAGATGAACTGGATGATCGGCGTTTTCTTGTTCATTATGACCGTCACCTTCGGTTTTACGGGATACCTTCTCCCCTGGGACCAACGTGCCTTCTGGGCCACTACCGTCGGGACCGAGATTGCAAATAGCGTTCCGCTCGCGGGGAAGTATATCGCGTTTGCCCTCCGCGGCGGCGAAACCGTGGGGCAACCCACCCTCACCCGTTTCTTCGCGGTACACGTAATTATATTACCGTGGGTATTGACTATGTTCTTGATGATGCATTTCCTTATAATCCGACGACAAGGTATCTCGGACGCCCTTTAAGAGGAGAGAGCCAGCGATAATGCCGCGCAAGGACCACCCTTTCTTCCCCCACCACACGCTCGAGCAGGTAATACAATTATTATTGCTGTTCAGCGTCCTCTTCGCTCTCACCCTCTGGCACCCGGCCGGGTTGGGCGAAAGGGCCGACCCCATAAATACGCCCGAGCACGTAAAACCCGAATGGTATTTTTTAGCCGCGTATCAAATGCTCAAACTGGTTCCGCGGACGGTGGGAATCGTTGGCGCGATGGTCTTCGTGGCCGGCTTGTTCATCTTCCCCTTTATCCTCGACCGCGACCCGGAAAAGCGACGCGCCCTTAAAAGGCCGATATTCTTCTTCGGCGCCATCGCTTTTATGATAGTTTTCGTCGCGTTCACGATTTGGGGTCATTACTCCTGACCGCGGACCGCAGCCGGCGAGTTGAATTATTACCATAAGGAAATCCGTGAAGTACCCTACTAAGGTTTTCTACCTTTTAACAGCGCTAATCGCGGTTGTCGGCGGCGCCGGGGCCGCCGCCCCCGCCGACTCTTGTGCGGAGTGCCACCGCGATTGGCCCGAGTTGAAGGGATGGAAGGAAAGCGTGCACGCGGCCGCGGACGTCGCCTGTGTCGATTGCCACGGCGGCGATGTCACCGCTTTCTCGATGGATGCGGTCCGCCGGGCGCCCGGCTTCGTCGGCAAGGTACCCCGGCGGGACATACCGAAGCTATGCGCCCGGTGTCATAGCGACGCCGCTCGGATGAAACAATATAAATTACCCTTCGACCAATACGAGGAATATAAGACGAGCGTCCACGGCCAGCGGCTCGCCGCCGGCGACGAGAACGTCGCGGTGTGTAGCGATTGCCACGACGCGCACCTAATCCTCCGGGCGGACGACCCCCGGTCGTCCGTTAACAAAGAGAACATCCCGGCGACCTGTAACCGGTGCCACGGCGATAAAGAGCTTATGTCCCGCTACGGCCTGCCGAGCGACATCTACGATAAATACGCCGCGGGCATCCACGGCCGCCTGCTTCTCAAGGAAAAGATAACCGGTGTCCCGAGCTGTTCCGACTGCCACGGCAACCACGGCGCCGCGCCGCCGGGAGTAGCCGAAGTCGTCAACGTTTGCGGCGGTTGCCACGTGAACCAACGGAAATATTACAAGGAAAGCCCCCACGCGGCCGCCGGCGCGGGACGTGAAGTTTGCGTTTCTTGCCATAGCAACCACCAAATCGTTAAACCCGATGACACCCTCTACACCGGCACCCAGCCGGGGGCGTGCGGCTCCTGCCATAACCCGGGCTCGAGAGAGCATAAACGGGCGGAACTAATCGCGGCGTCGTTCGCCGGCGCCAAAGACGCCGTAGCCGAGGCCCGCGCCCGCAT
>CAZJNB010000164.1:0-5210 GCA_964547385.1 uncultured bacterium | reverse complement strand
CGGCCCTCGACGGTGATGCCGAACGCGGTGGCCGTATAAAGGAACGACGCGGCCAAAGCGCATAGTAGTCTACGCGTCTCCACGCCGGGGCATATTAGCACACGCCTTGGGCGCCGTCAACAAACGGCCGTTTGCGTAAAAAGATAAAGCCGGCCCGAGGCCGGCGGAAAAGCTCCGCTTCCGGTTACTACTATTGCTATTTGAAGAGCGCCTTGATTCTACCGAGAGACGCAGGGGCGACGGCGATACGGCCGTTGCCGAGGTCAATCTCGTAGGCGGAGCGCCAGATGAAGTCCGTCTGCAACGTAAGCCACAGCGTCGGCCCGGCGGACGACGGGTATCCCTCGCCGACGCTGGCGCCGAGGCGGTAATCCATATCGGGATAAGGTCCGCTGAACGTAAAGGAAGAGACGAAAGAACCGTCGCCGGTATATACGAGGGCGGGGTGGACGCCGCGGCTCGCCGGGAGGACAATAACGTATTCCGCCGCCAGGCTGTCGAAATAGGGCGTCGCCGCCAACGTCCCGGCGTCGTCGCCGACGTTGAACGAAGAGATGTGGCTGCCGGCCGTCGTGTAGCGGTGGACGTAGGGGCTCGCGGCCAGGTAGATATATTCGCCGCCGGGAACATAGGCGTAGCCGCTCGACGTGGGCACCGCGACGGATGATATGAACGAGCCGGTCGCCGTTTCGTACGTCCGCAGGGCCGTCCCGGCGTCGAGGACCGTTATGTAGTTCGACCCCCGCGGGCTGGGGCCCGGGTCGAGGGGAGCCACGGCGCCCGCTAGGGGGAAGCTGTTAATGAGGCTCCCGGCGGACGTATAGCGTCGGAGCTCGCCGCCGTTGCCGGTAAAGAACGTGCCGAAGACGTAGGCGTCGTCGCGATACACGCCGGCGGCGACCGGGAAGATGTTCCCGCTCATATTAAAGTGATGTAAAACGCCGCCGACGCCGGCGCGCGCGGCGCCGGTGATTACGAGGGCGGCGACAACTGTTAAACTTAGCCAAATTGAAAGGCGCATTCGTAATCACTCCTTATAGTATTCAACGGTACGATAGTAATATAGCTTTGCGCCGTTTTCCATAATTAAACGCGGCCCGTGGCTACGAAAGAGCTGGCCGGCGGGCGGTGTCGTGCGCCCTTCCTTGACAGCTTCGGCGGCCGCTGTTATCATCCGGGGCGATGGCAGGAGATGACTTGCGTTATAAGGTCGTCGTCTTCGTCCCGCGCGAGGCGCTGGCGCGGGTGCGGGAGGCGATGGCGCGCGCCGGCGCGGGCGTCATCGGCAACTACAGCCGTTGCTCGTTCGCCGCGGCGGGCGTCGGGACCTTTCTGGGCGGCGAGGGGACGCAGCCGGCGGTCGGCGAGGCCGGCCGGCTGGAGGAAGTTACGGAGTGGCGGCTCGAGATGGTCGCCGGCGAAGAGGTTGTCGCGGACGTCGTGGCGGCGATGAAGGCCGCGCACCCCTACGAGGAAGTGGCGTACGACGTCTATCGGCGGGAGGATTTCTGATGGACGCGGGAACGGCGAAGGTCGAGTTCGACACGAGCGAGTTTCACCGGTTTCTTAACTGCGGCCCGACGGTCCTCGCGGTCGCGCAATACAACGGTCCGCCCAACATCATCACGTTGTCGTGGGTGGCGCCGCTGAGCCACGAGCCGCCGCTGGCGATGATTTCGGTATCGCCCAAGCGCTACAGCCACGGCCTCATTACGGCGGCGGGCGAGGTTACGCTCAACGTGCCGCCGTGGTCGCTGTTGGAGGAGGTGGCGTTCTGCGGCCGCGTCTCGGGCCGGGACGTGGACAAGTTCGCCGAGACGGCCCTCACGCCGGCGCCGTCGAAGAAGGTGGCGCCGCCGGGCATCGCGGAGGCGCTCGCGACGTTGGAGTGCGTCCTCCAGCGGGACGTGGCGGCCGGCGACCATACCGTGTTCATCCTCAAAGTCGTGCGGCTCGTCGCCCAGGAGGCCGCGGCGGCGGCGCGCTTCGGCCCGGGCCCGGGTGAGCCGACGACGGTCCATCATCTCCGGGGGAACTATTACGCGCCGCTGGGCGGCCCGGCGACGGAGGCGGGGAAGCCGCGGTGATGAACGAAGGGCGCGCGGCGCCGATAATAACGCTCACGAGCGACTTCGGCCTGGCCGACGGCTACGTCGCGAGTATGAAGGGCGTCTTGCTCGGGCGGTGCCCGGTCGCGAAGCTGGTGGACCTAAGCCACGAGGTGCCGCCGCACGAAATCCTCCCGGCGGCCCTCATCCTGGAGGCGACGGCGCCGTATTTCCCGCCGGAGACGGTCCATCTCGTCGTGGTGGACCCGGGCGTCGGCTCGGCGCGGCGGGCGCTGGCGCTGTCCGCGCGGGGGCACTACTTCGTCGGCCCGGACAACGGCGTCTTTACGCCGTTCTTGCGGGAGGGCGTTCTCGCGGGCGCCGTCGCCATCGAGGAGGAGCGCTTCCGCCTACGCAAATCGTCGAGCACGTTCCACGGCCGGGACCTCTTTGCGCCGGCGGCGGCCCACCTCGCCCGCGGCGCGAGCTACCGCTCCCTCGGGCCGCCGCTCGCGGACCCGGTGAAGCTAAGCTGGCCCGGCGTCCGCCGCGAGGGCGACGAGGTCGTGGGCGTCGTCCTCCACGTCGACCACTTCGGCAATTGTATAACGTCGATAAAGGAAGGGGATTTGGCCGCCGCGGCGGCGTGGCGGGTGTGCTGTCGCGATATCGACTTCGGCCTGCTCAGGCGGCACTACGCCGAGGTGGTCGCGGGCGCGCCGTTGGCGCTCATCAACTCGATGGAACGACTCGAGGTGGCGTTGGCGCAGGGCAACGCCGCCGTCGCGCTCGGCATCCAGGCCGGCGACGAGGTGCGCGCGGCGCCGGGGAGCGGCGCTTAACGCCGTCTCAGCCGCCGAGGAGTTTCCGCCAGAAGGGCGTCTTCTTTTTTGTTTCTTTGGCGGGAAGGGCCGCGGCCGCGGCGTCCGCGGCGACGCGGCGATAGAGATTGACGTGTCCCTGGCCCGAGGGGGCCTTCTCGACGACGAGCTTGCCGCCCGGGCCGGCTTCGGCCGCGGCGGCCATTATCCAGACGTGATACGATTTCCCGGGCTCGACCTCGACGAAGTCCGCGAGCATATCGTGGTAGATGACGCGCTCGGCGCCGTCCGCTTGCACCTCGGCGACGAGGTGGCTCTTGTAGATGCGGCAGAAGTATTGGTGGCGGTCGAACCACAACAGCGTCCGGCCGTCCGCCTCCGGCTCCCAGCCGGCGACGGCGACGACGCATTCGGGCTCGCGCGTCGTCAGGTGACCGATACATTCGAAGTGCGGGTCCGTCTTGAAGTCGTACAACGCGTTACCTCCGCGCGGGGATGTGAGGGTTCGATGATATGCGCGTAGCGTTCGTCCAGTTCGCGCCGGCGTTCGGCGCCGTAGCCGCGAACGTCCGGCGGGCCCTCGCCTTGGCCGAGGGCGTCGCCGCCCAGCTCTACGTCTTTCCGGAGCTCTTCGCGAGCGGGTATCAGTTCCTGAGTCGCGAGGAGCTGGCGTCCTACGCGGAAGCGCCGGCCGACGGCTATACTTTCGCCGCGCTAAGGCGGTGGTGTGCGCATAAAGGCGTCTTTGCCTGTGCCGGCCTGCCGGCGCGCGAGGGCGACGCCATCTACAACGCCGCGGCCCTCGTCGGCCCCGACGGCCTCGTCGCCGTCTATCCCAAGGCGCATCTCTTCGGCCGCGAGAAGGGGCTGTTCGACGCGCCGGCGGCGGACCCGTTCCGCGTCTTCGACCTTGGCGTCGCGCGGGTGGGCGTAATGATATGCTTCGACTGGATTTTCCCGGAGGCCGCGCGCATACTGGCCCTTCGCGGCGCGCAAGTAATTCTCCACCCGGCAAACCTCGTCCTGCCCTATTGCCCGGCGGCGATGGTAACGCGCTGTTTGGAGAACGGCGTCTTCGCCGTCACCGCCGGCCGCGTAGGCGCCGAGGACCGGCTGGGCGACGGCCGGCCGCTCGCGTTCATCGGCGCGAGTCGTATCATCGGCCCGCGGGGCGACGTTTTGGCGGCGGCCGGGGACGAGGAGGCCGCCGTCGCGGTCGAGATTGACCCGTCGCGCGCGGACGACAAACACGTTACGCCCCAAAACGACCTCCTCGCGGACCGCCGCGTCGCTCTCTACCGCCGCCTCCTCGAGCCATAATTATTTAACCGGCGCTCCCGGCCGAGCCCGCGGCGCGTTAATCTTTTCCCCCGAGCATCGCGATTATTTCGGCGCACGTGAGCACGTGCGCGAAGCCGTAGCTGAGGTTGAGGAGCGACGCCCGGTGCATCTCGATGGTGGGCGCCGCGGTCCCGTCGGCCAAAAAGAAGACGCGGAAGTCGCGCATAAAAGCGTGGCGCGCGGTGCTCTCACAGCAGAGGTTGGTCATAACGCCGGCGATGACGACGTCCGCGACGCGCGCGGCGCGCAGTCTCAGCTCCAGGTCCGTCGCGTGGAACGCGTTATAACGGACCTTCCGCACCACCGCGTCGCCCGGCTCCGGCGCCACTCCCGCGAACAGCTCGGCGTCGAAGGTCCCGTCCACCGGCGCCGCGTCCTCCCACCATTGGGCCATTATGCCGGCGTCGCCGCCGCCGGCGTCGTGGGCGTGCCGTGTGTAGATGACCGGCCGCGCCGTCCGTCGGAACGCCCGGGCGACTTGCGCGACGTTGCCCACGACCGCGGCCCCCGCGGGCAGGTATATCGCGCCGTCCGGGTGGAGGAACGCGTTCTGCATGTCGATGACGAGGAGGGCCGCCGCGGCCGCGTTCAACGTCCAGTCGTGGACGTTATACGGCGCTATCTCCTCGAGGAGGCCGGGGGCCTCGGCTATGGGGTCGTAGGGGACTTTCTCGGCCATCAGTCCTCGTCCTCCGTCCCCGGGATGAGCTCGCCCGGGACCAGCGTACCGCCCTCGGGCTCTTTGGGCTCGGGCGGCGCCGCCGCCCGAGCGGCCTCGTAGCCGCGCGCGACGTCCTGCTCCGCCGCGGCCTCCTCCTCGGGCGTCCTATACGTGAAGACGGTGCGCGTCCACTCGAGCGGGTCTACGACCCACTTGAAGACGCGCATCTCCCAGTGGACGTGGGGCCCGGTCGCGAGGCCGGTGGCGCCGACGTAGCCGATGACCTGGCCTTCTCCACGGCGTCGCCCGGCGCGACGGCGAGCGCGGACATATGGTTGT
>CAZJNB010000163.1:0-5225 GCA_964547385.1 uncultured bacterium | reverse complement strand
GACGACGACGTTCCTTATAACGGTGTTCCTTATCGTCTTCGCCGCGGTAATGCTCGCGGCGGCGATAGCCTTCGGCCTGGCCTTCGCGGACCCGGCGAAAGACGTCGTCAAACGTCTATTGTCTAAAAAGAGAAAAAGAAGGTTCTTTACACGGCCGAAGCCGAAGGCGGAGTGATCGTAACTTGGGGTTATATAGCGCGTGGTTGTTATTACGGCTAAGGCCGGCGAAAGAGGGCGTACGCCCCGGTTTTATTACTAAGCGGGGGCGTTTTCGCTTGTCTTGGCCGCGGCTAGATGTTATATTCCCGGAAAAATCTCGCGTTTTTCAGTAAAGTGAGTTCGTGGGTGGAAATGGAGAAGAGCCGAAATCGGCGGGCGGGCCGCGCGGGTTTGTGCGTAACGCGGCGGCCGCGGTCAATATCGTCGGCGTCTTCGTCGGGTCCGTTTTCGGCGGCTTTTTTCTAGGTTACTTCCTCGATAGCTGGTTGGCTACTTCGCCCGCGTTTACCCTCGGCGGGAGTCTTCTGGGGACCGTGGCGGGCGTCTACGCGGTCTTCCGGGCGAGCAAAAATATTATGAGATGATTACCGGCGCTTTTTCATTAGGGTATTTTCCTTTAGCGGTAGGTTTAGGGTGTATCGTGATTGCCGCGGCCGCGGGCGGCGCGTTTTACGGCGGCCCGCGATGGGCGTTGGGTGCCGCCGCTGGCGCCGGCGTCGTGGCCGCGGATTTCTTCTTTTTAGTTATTCTCGCCGCGGCGTGGTTACTCGGGGAGAGACGGGGAAGGCGCTTTTGGCGGCGGGCGGTTACGGTCCTGGGCGCGAAGGCCCTCGTGCCGCCGGCGTTTCTCGTAGGTATCGTTTGGGCGGCGGCGGCTCCGGCGGTAGCGGTAGCGGCCGGCGCGTTGGCCGCGGCCACGGCCGGCCCGGCGGTCATCGGCCTGTATCTGTGGCAAAAGAAAACGTATACTCTTCGGGCTTCTGAATTATGGAAGAGCTGAGAGTAGGATTGGAGTGGGCGTTACCGTTGCCGGGGTTGGGCCCGGGCGAGCGGGTCATCGCGACGAACGTGCTCATCGTAACCGTCGTGGTGCTGGTCGCCTTTTATATAATCTGCCGCCGGGCGAAAGTTAAGCCGGGTATTGTGCAGATGATGTTGGAGGCGGTAGTCGAGGCGGGGGAGAATTTTTTACGCGATATCGGCGGCCCGCGAGTCGTTAAGTACCTCCCGTTTTGCCTCGCGCTCTTCATATACATTTTGTTCGCCAACCTCGCCGGAATGGTCCCGGGGTTTGTATCGCCGACGAGTAACGTGAACGTGAACGCGCCGATGGCGGTATCCGTCTTCCTGATGACTTTTTATGTGGGCATCCGGGAGCTCGGCCTAAGACGTTACCTCCGGCACAAGATGGGTCCCGTTCTCGTTATCGGTCCTTTATTTCTATTGCTCGAGACCGTAGGGGAGTTCGCCCGGCCGGTATCGCTGACGCTTCGTCTCTTCGGGAATATCCGGGGCGAAGATACCTTTGCCCTCGTGATTAATAACCTCGTAATAAACGCCGGGGCGCTGGTACCTTTCGCGAAGCTCGGCGGCGGTCATCTCCAATATATCGTCGCCCAGTTCGCGATGCCGGCGGTCTACACGCTAATGGTTATTACGAGTTTGCTCCAAGCGTTCATCTTCGCGTTCTTGCCGATATTATATTTCGGCGCCGCGGTAGGGTGGGGCGAGGAAGAGCATTAAGATGCGACGGCCGTAGCGGGCGCCACGGCTCGTTATTTATCCCGATATTTTTCAAGGAGGCTTACAGGAAATGGGCATAAAGACGTGGGCGTTGTTGACGATATTGCTTTTGGCGATGGGCGTTACCGGCGCGGCGGCCGCGCCGGCGGCTCCGGGCGACGTTGTCCCGGTCGCGGCGCGGGCGCTGTCGTGGGTCCTCTTGGCGTCCGTTTTGGGTATGGCGTTCGCGGCCGCGGGCGCCGCGATCGCGCAGGGCATTACCGCCAGCGCCGCGCTCAAGGGTATCGCCCGCCAACCCGACGCGTCCGGTAAGCTCTTCGTACCTATGATCCTCGCGATCGTCTTTATCGAGACGTTGGCGATATATACTCTGGTCGTCGCGCTATTACTGGTGTTTGCTAACCCGCTGACGGCGCTCATCGGCTGAGGACGCTATGCTTGAGTTCACGCCGGTATTATTCCTCTACCAGCTCGGGGCGTTCATCGTCTTCGCCGTACTCGTTACGATTATTTACAAGACGCTCCTGGCGCCGGTCCTACGCGAGCGGCGAGAGCGTATCGAGGGAGATATGGCGCGGGCGGCCGCGGCCCGAGAAGAGGCCGACGAATTTAAGTCGAAATACGAGTCGAGGATGGCGGCCGTCGGTGAAGAGACCTCGGCGATATTAAAACGGGTGAACGAAGAGGCGGCCCGGCACCGCCAGGAGTTACTCGAGCAGACCCGGCGGCAGGCGGACGCGTTGTTACGCCAGGCGGAGGAGCTTGTCGCCATCCAGGAAACGCAAGCCAAGAACCGGCTCCGCGCGGAGATGGCGGAGATCGCCGCCCGCGTCGCGGCCTACGTCCTCGGCGAGACACGCACCGCGGAACGAGAACGGAAGTTGGCCGAGGAGTTCTTGGCGGACCTTTCGGCCCGGGGCGCGTTCGAACGGCGTCTCGACGCCTAAGGGTGTTACGGGTATAGACGAGTCCATTGTAGCCCGGCGCTATGCGCGCGCGATATACGAGCTGAGCGCCGACCGGGGCGCTGAGGCCGCGGTCCTCGGCGACTTGGCCGCGTTGGCGCGGGCGTTCACCGAGCACGAAGAGCTCCGCCTTCTGCTCCTCCACCCGGCCGTGCCCGCGGCGGCCAAAAACAAGCTCGCCGCGAAGTTCATCGCCGAGGAGGTAACGCGCGATTTCTTCGCTCTTCTTATAGCCCGGGGACGCGTCCCGTTGGTTCCGCTTATCCATCGGGAATACGAGAGGATATATCGGCAATACGCCGGCGTGGTCGCCGCGGTAGTGACGACCGCCGTCGCGGCGCCGCACGACTTCCTGAAGGAATTGACGGGCGTTCTCCGGATGCTGACCGGTAAAAAGGTTGAAGTCGAGGCGCGCGTGGATCCGGACGTCATCGGTGGCGTTCGCCTCGCCGTCGGCGACCACCTTTTCGACGGAACGCTCGCGACGCGGTTGGCCCGTATGCGCGAGTTTATGAAAGGCACCGGGGTTTAACGGCCCGAGCGGCGGAGTTTCCTTATGAAGATTAGTTCGGAAGAAATCAGCAGCGTTCTGAAGGCCGAGATCTCGCGTTTCCGCAAGGAGCTCGACGTAACGACTACGGGCGTCGTTACGGAAGTGGGCGACGGCATCGCGAAAATCTACGGTCTCTCCGACGTAATGTATAACGAGATGGTCCTCTTCGCCGGCGGCGTCTACGGTATTGCTTTAAACTTGGAGGAGACGTCGGTGGGGGCGGTCCTTTTGGGGGATGATGTCGGTATCAAAGAGGGCGATACCGTGCGTGCGACGGGTCGTATCCTCGAAGTGCCGGTGGGGGACGAACTTCTCGGGCGGGTTGTAACGCCGGTGGGGGAACCGCTCGACGGCCGCGCGGCCCCCTCCCGCGGGGAGACGCGTCCCCTCGAGGCCGTCGCCCCCAATGTCATCCAGCGGCAGCCGGTCAAAGAACCCCTCCAGACGGGACTCAAGGCCATCGACGCGATGATCCCTATCGGCCGGGGCCAACGCGAACTTATCCTCGGCGACCGCGGCATCGGTAAGACCGCGATCTGCATAGATACGATCATTAACCAACGCGACTCGGGCGTGGCGTGCATTTACGTTGCGATCGGGCAGAAAAACTCGACCGTCGCGAAAGTCGTGAAGACGCTCGAGGAATTCGGCGCGATGTCGTATACGACGGTCGTCCACGCAGGCGCGTCGGACCCGGCGCCCCTCCAATACATCGCGCCGTACGGGGGATGCGCGATGGGGGAGTATTTTCGCGACAATGGACGCCACGCCCTCGTAATCTACGACGACCTCTCCAAACACGCGTGGGCCTACCGCCAGCTCTCCCTTCTCCTGCGGCGGCCGCCGGGCCGGGAGGCGTATCCCGGCGACGTCTTCTATCTCCATTCCCGTCTTCTCGAGCGCGCGGCCAAGCTTTCCGATAAGATGGGCGGCGGTTCGCTTACCGCGCTCCCCATTATCGAAACGCAAGCGGGCGACATCACTACCTATATTCCCACCAACGTAATATCAATTACGGACGGCCAGATATACTTAGAGGACGGCTTGTTCTACGCGGGCGTCCGGCCCGCCGTCAACGCCGGCCTCTCCGTATCGCGCGTCGGCGGTAATGCCCAGAACCGGGCGATGAAGAAAGTTGCCGGGATGCTCCGGCTCGAGCTCGCGCAGTACCGGGAGCTGGAGAAATTCGCCCAATTCGGAACCGAACTGGACAAGGCGACCCAGGACCAGATTAAGCGGGGCCAACGGCTCGTCGAAATCCTGAAGCAGAAACAATATGCGCCGATGGCCGTAGAGGACCAGGTCCTAATAATTAACGCGGCTATCTCGGGCGCCCTCGACGAAGTTCCCCTCGCGCTCGTCGCCGAGTTCGAGGAGAAGTTCCTCGAGTATATGAAAACGGTCCGGCCGGAATACGGCCGGCTCATTCGCGAAACCGGCGACATCCCGGGCGACAAACGCGTCTCCCTCGATGAGGATACGGCCGTTTTCACCGCCGGTTTCTTGAAACGCGCGGCGGAAGCCGGCGAGGACGCCGGCGCCGCGGAACCGCGGTAGGAGATGGTGCGGCGCGCGTTGTTCGGGGCGGCGGTAGCAATTATCGCGACGTCGTCGTGCGTGCGTATCGCGGACGTAGTTCAGCCGGGCGAGGTTCGCCCCGGTAAAACGTTCGAAGCACTCGTAATCGCCCGGGCCGACGCCGATTCTTTGGGCGCTGGGGCCGGGCCGGCCTTCGGCCTTTTGGCGGTATCGCTTCCCGGGACGTGGGATGTAAAGGAAGTTCGTTACCGGGGCCCGACGGCCGAGAAGATGCGACGCCGGGAGGATGTCGCGGTCGAGGACCTGCCGGCGTCCGCGGGTTATCGGTGGACCGTCTTCGCGACCGCGAAGCAGGAGGAGCTGTTGGATTTCGCGGGCGCGAGGCTCGAGGTTAAAGTGAAGATTAAAGCCGGCGACGAGAAGGG
>CAZJNB010000162.1:0-5226 GCA_964547385.1 uncultured bacterium | reverse complement strand
GCCCCCTGCGCCACCGTTCGTCGGACTTGGTCGCCTTCGAGGTATAACGTGATTACGTCCGCGGCCAAACGGCTATCCTCTTGCCGCACTACCGGCTCGCCGCCGAGTTCGACGCGGTCTTCCTTTCCGAAATACTTCAAATTTTGCCCGTCGCCCTCCACGTTCTCGGAGGAGATATGGACGTTGCCCGCGGCCTCGCCGTATTCCTGTTCGGTCCACATCCGCATAATCTCGGCGGTGATCGTTATAGGCCGGCCCTTCTCCAAAACCAACTTCGGCCCCTGCGTCGCGATCGCAAGCTTCTCGCCGCGGTGATATTCCGCGTAGCCGGCGGTAAGCGTATACTTCTGGACCGGGTCCGTTACCCGGACGTTCCCGTGGAGCGTCGCCATCTTTTTCGCTTCGTACGAATAGGCCTCATCGCAAGTAATCGTCGTCTCGCCGTGGACGATGACGACGTTGCCGATGCCGTGGAGGACCTGGTCGCCGCCCGACGAATACCCTTCCGTTACGTCGGCTTCGACGTGGTAGGGCGTATCTTCGGCCTTTCCGGCCGGCGCCTCGGGCGGTTGGGAATACGCGGCCGCGGCGCAAAGCGCCGAGGCAAAGAATATCCTTAAATAAATGCCCTTAATGTAAGCGGTAATCATAGGTTATCAATCTTATTAATTATCTTGTAAAATATACGAAGGAGACAGGCATTATGTCGATATGCTTTCTCAATTGGCATATCCTAAGGCCTTGATATTACGTTCAATAGCGGCGTCCGGGCGCACGCTTACGCCGTAACGTCGTTTCATATCCTCATTATCGGCCATCCACGCCCGTATCGCCGCGCGGAGGCGCGCCGCTTCGGCCGGGTTGACGGCGCGTATATGCTCACCTGGATCTGCCGCGAGGTTAAACAACTCCTCAGTCCCGGCTTTCGGCGATAAGATTAGTTTCATACGCCCGTCCGATACCGCCACGCGCGAACGGTCGCCCGCGTTGACCGAAGAGCTAAACGCGAGCGCCGCCGGTCCTTCCGGCAAAGTTATCGAGCGCTTCAGGATACTTTTCCCTTGGTAAGGTTTAGTCGGCGCGAGGTCACAGATATCGACAAGCGTAGCGAAGATGTCGATCGAAGCCACCTGCTCGCTGCGGACGGCGCCAGCGGGTAATAACTCTGGCGCGCGGATGATGAGGGGAACGGTTATGAGCTCGTCGTAGAGGGTGTGGCCGTGGCCACCGCTACCGTGTTCCCAGAACTCTTCGCCGTGGTCCGAAGATACAATCACCACCGTCGAACGTACTAAGCCGTTGTCCTCGAGTCCGGCCAAGATCTGCCCTACCGCGGCGTCCACGAAACGGACCTCGCCGTCATAGAGGTCTTCTTCCACTTTCTTATCGATGGCCGTGGGCTCGTCGGCGCTTGCTTTCGCCCGGTACGCGTTCACCGTCGGCGACACGTATTCGGGCGGCGGCGTATAGGGCCCGTGGGGGTCGAGGAAATGAACCCACAGAAAGAACGGCCGCGGACGGCCGCGACGGCTCCCTATAAATGTCTGCGCCCTTTTCTTCACCGTGGGCGTGGTGTTAGAGCGGAGCCAATTTATCAAATGGACCGCCATTAGGAGTTTTGTGTAATACAGCCGCGTCGGAACCGAGTAGGTTAACATCTCCATAGACTTGTAATATTGAAATCCTTGGGCGAAGCCAAAGCGCGGCTCGCACATAGTGTTACCGCACGCCGCGCCGGTGTCGTAACCGCGGCGCGCGAACAACTCCGCCAGCGTGTCGAAGCCCGCGGCCAGCGGCGCCTCAAGGCCGGCGCCATGAACCGGCGGGTTCAACCCCGTAAAGACGGTAGCTAACGAGGGCAGCGTCCACGGCGCCGCGGCGACGCACCGACGAAAGGTCGTGGCGTCCGCGGCGAAGCGGTCGATATTGGGTGTTAGCGTCGCGCCGCTCTCTCGCGGACCGACCTTGTCCGCGCGCAACGTGTCGATCGTGATGAGCAAAACGTTTGGGCCGGTAGGGGTCGGCGGCCGGGGCCCGCGCGGTAAGAAAGAAAGGACCGCGACCCCGGCGTAGATCGCGGCCGCTACCGCCGGGCCCGGGCGCCACGCCGCGAAACGTGCCAGCCAACGCGAACTGAAGACTAAATAGAACGCCGCGGCCAAGATTAAAGCCGCCGTCGGGAAGACGTAAAATAAGAGTTTACAATACATTTGGGGCGACCCGAGTCCCGATAGTAGTTGTAAGGATAGCGCTACGAAATAGTCGAAGAAGCAGACCGCCCCGGCCGCGAGGGCGATGCCCAAGCGCCACGTCCGGACGCCGAGACGGCGGTATAAGGGATATAGAGGCGCGGTCGCTAACACGAATACTACTGTTAGCGCCGGAAGCAACCATCCGAACGCAAAGACCTTATGCGCGAGAAGTTGCCAGGGACCGCGAACGCCGTAGATTAACGTTGGGTCGCTCAAATCGAATAACCCGGGCGGTAATATTGGTAGTGGATGCCACGTCGCCCATATTATGGCGAAAAAACCGAATTCCAACAGAGCGCCTACTACCCCTACATAGAACGCGAACGCGAGCGCCCGAAGCGCCCGGGCCAATTCGCCTGCAAGCCTTTTTTGGCTAAGTGGCAACGCCAAATTTAAAACCTCTCCAACTTGGTATTGATGTTAGTATAGGTTATCAATCTTATTAATTATCTTGTAAAATATACGAAGGAGACAGGCATTATGTCGATATGCTTTCTCAATTGGCATATCCTAAGGCCTTGATATTACGTTCAATAGCGGCGTCCGGGCGCACGCTTACGCCGTAACGTCGTTTCATATCCTCATTATCGGCCATCCACGCCCGTATCGCCGCGCGGAGGCGCGCCGCTTCGGCCGGGTTGACGGCGCGTATATGCTCACCTGGATCTGCCGCGAGGTTAAACAACTCCTCAGTCCCGGCTTTCGGCGATAAGATTAGTTTCATACGCCCGTCCGATACCGCCACGCGCGAACGGTCGCCCGCGTTGACCGAAGAGCTAAACGCGAGCGCCGCCGGTCCTTCCGGCAAAGTTATCGAGCGCTTCAGGATACTTTTCCCTTGGTAAGGTTTAGTCGGCGCGAGGTCACAGATATCGACAAGCGTAGCGAAGATGTCGATCGAAGCCACCTGCTCGCTGCGGACGGCGCCAGCGGGTAATAACTCTGGCGCGCGGATGATGAGGGGAACGGTTATGAGCTCGTCGTAGAGGGTGTGGCCGTGGCCACCGCTACCGTGTTCCCAGAACTCTTCGCCGTGGTCCGAAGATACAATCACCACCGTCGAACGTACTAAGCCGTTGTCCTCGAGTCCGGCCAAGATCTGCCCTACCGCGGCGTCCACGAAACGGACCTCGCCGTCATAGAGGTCTTCTTCCACTTTCTTATCGATGGCCGTGGGCTCGTCGGCGCTTGCTTTCGCCCGGTACGCGTTCACCGTCGGCGACACGTATTCGGGCGGCGGCGTATAGGGCCCGTGGGGGTCGAGGAAATGAACCCACAGAAAGAACGGCCGCGGACGGCCGCGACGGCTCCCTATAAATGTCTGCGCCCTTTTCTTCACCGTGGGCGTGGTGTTAGAGCGGAGCCAATTTATCAAATGGACCGCCATTAGGAGTTTTGTGTAATACAGCCGCGTCGGAACCGAGTAGGTTAACATCTCCATAGACTTGTAATATTGAAATCCTTGGGCGAAGCCAAAGCGCGGCTCGCACATAGTGTTACCGCACGCCGCGCCGGTGTCGTAACCGCGGCGCGCGAACAACTCCGCCAGCGTGTCGAAGCCCGCGGCCAGCGGCGCCTCAAGGCCGGCGCCATGAACCGGCGGGTTCAACCCCGTAAAGACGGTAGCTAACGAGGGCAGCGTCCACGGCGCCGCGGCGACGCACCGACGAAAGGTCGTGGCGTCCGCGGCGAAGCGGTCGATATTGGGTGTTAGCGTCGCGCCGCTCTCTCGCGGACCGACCTTGTCCGCGCGCAACGTGTCGATCGTGATGAGCAAAACGTTTGGGCCGGTAGGGGTCGGCGGCCGGGGCCCGCGCGGTAAGAAAGAAAGGACCGCGACCCCGGCGTAGATCGCGGCCGCTACCGCCGGGCCCGGGCGCCACGCCGCGAAACGTGCCAGCCAACGCGAACTGAAGACTAAATAGAACGCCGCGGCCAAGATTAAAGCCGCCGTCGGGAAGACGTAAAATAAGAGTTTACAATACATTTGGGGCGACCCGAGTCCCGATAGTAGTTGTAAGGATAGCGCTACGAAATAGTCGAAGAAGCAGACCGCCCCGGCCGCGAGGGCGATGCCCAAGCGCCACGTCCGGACGCCGAGACGGCGGTATAAGGGATATAGAGGCGCGGTCGCTAACACGAATACTACTGTTAGCGCCGGAAGCAACCATCCGAACGCAAAGACCTTATGCGCGAGAAGTTGCCAGGGACCGCGAACGCCGTAGATTAACGTTGGGTCGCTCAAATAATACAACCAGGGCCTTAACGCTGGCGTTGCCGCCCACGTCGGCTTTATTAAAGCAAAAAGGCCAAATTCTAAAACAGCAAATGTTACCCCTACATAGAACGCGAACGCGGCCGTACGGGCCACGTGGATCGCAAAAGAGGTAACGCCTTTCATTAAATTATTAGTCGCGAAGTACATCCCCGGTTACGAGGGGCGCCCCGAGACGCTAACGGCGGGTAATCGCCCGGACTTCGTTCTCGCCGTCGTCGTAGATTACGACCGTATATCGCTCGAGGTATCTCTCCCACAGCGCCCGCGTTGTCGGTTCGTAGAAGCTCCAAAAATACGTTTGCGAAAACCGGCTAGTGAAAATATGGGTTGCCCCCAGGCTGGAGACATAAGCCCCGACGGCCGTGGGCGTATTGAGCTTCTCGATCTGGGTAAGTGTTTCCGAGGCCTCGTAGAAGGAGTCATAAATAGCGGGGCGTTCTAAATATAATAGGTGGTTCTCGAATATCATTAGAACGCGCGCGTCGGCCGGCAGGTTTTCATTTATGAATTTATCCGCCCGATAACACCGCGCCAGCCTTGAAAGGTACGAGTCCGCGTCGCGCGAGGAAAGATACAATAGGCCGTCTGCGGCGTACGCCACGAACAATATATTCAAAACGTAGCCGGCAACGATTACGACGGCAAAAAGCGCTCCCCGGGCCAGGGTGCGCGCGGCCCCGGAGAATTTATCGACCC
>CAZJNB010000161.1:0-5228 GCA_964547385.1 uncultured bacterium | reverse complement strand
GGGGGGGGGGGTGTTGGAACTCCCCACGCTACTAGCCCGCCCAAAAGAGCCCGCCGCCGCCGTAAATACGGAAATGCGCGATCGTCCGGCCCACGCGTTTGACGCGGCCGCCGCCCACTTTCGTGTTCAATATACGGCATTCGACAAGGCGGTATTTGATAGTAGTCGCCCCTTCGTTATCCTCAGCGTTGGCGACTACGTCCAAGCCCCGGGCCGCGAGCTCCGCGGCGAGCGCGTCCTCAAAGCTGTCGAAAAGCACCTCGTAACCTTCCGTATCGGTCGCAAGGTTCGCCAAGACGAACGGCCCGTTCTCCGGAACGAGTTCGCTGTTCTCGCCGAATTTAGCCACCGCCGCCTTCATCGAAGCGGCGAGCAACTCCCCGTCGCTCAAGTATTCGTCGGGGAGTTTGTAGGCAATATTGCCGCACGACGTAAGGAGCAACGCCGCCGCGGCGAGCGCCGCCGCGCCTCTCAACTTCCGCCTCCATACGACCATCGCGAAGAACCTCCCGTGCTAACGCGCGGCGCTTTAACCGCCGGACGCCGACCGCCCGGCACGTAACAGCCGTCCGTATCCGGGGACGGTAGCGGCGTCCAACTCAAAGGCACCGTCGCCGTCACTATCTACGAAAACGAAGAGAATATATTGGTTATCAACGCCGCCAGGCGTCAAATACTCCCAAGCTTCGAAGGGTTCCGACTGCCACGTCGACGTATCGACGTTCACTTGCGACGCCAACCCCATAGGAGAACTGATAACCTCGTCGGGCTTGCCGTATTTAAGATAAACTCGGCCCTGGTCGCTGTCCGCGCCCTCCTGAAAAGGCGTCGCGAAATGCTCCTGCACGTAGTAATAACGATTATAAAAAGCGTTCTCGTATTCGTTCTCGGGCGTATCTTTGTCCGGGTCGCGCCGCGCCCAGAAGTTCTCTACGAAAATCGGCTTCTCCTCCGGCGGGAGGGCGTCGAAAGCCGCTACCTCCGCGTCGGTCCCGACGAACGTTAGCTCTTTACGGACCCGCTTCTCCTCCTCCAACGAGTAGGGGTTAAACTTACCCTGAATTTCGGCAATCTCCCCGGCGTCGTATTGATGATAAATCATAAATTCTTTACGCACCTGCAGAAGTTCTCGGCCGCTCGCGTCGTTGAGCTTCATCGTCAACACATAGCTGGCGGGCGGTACACCCGCCAAGTCCAAGTCCTCGACGCGGGCCACGTCCACGCCCTCCTTCACGTCGAAGGGGCGCTGGATGCTTACAAAACGGCGGCCGTTGAGTTGGGAGACGTCGTAGTGAAGTACGAACGCCGGCTTCACGTTTTCGTTGCGCGGAAGCCGGTATAGCTCGAAATAGACCGGCAAGATCGCGGCGTTGTCGCTAATGAGTTTCGTGGGGTTCGGAATAACACTCAAGCCGTCCCTTATAAACTCGCCGCGCGTGCCTGCCGCCACCGGCGCGATCGCGTTGGCGATGACGATGCTGGAGGCGAACGGTCCCGCCGCCGGCGCGGGCGATACCGTCAACTTAGATTCCTTTACGTAGGGCTCGCCGCCGCCCAAGTCGGCGACGCCGAACGAAAGCTCGTAATCCCCCGGCGGTACCACGGCGGCGAACCGGCCTACCGACAACGGCGCCCTTACTTCATCGGTCCCCGCCGAGGCCGTCTTAGATACCAAGTCTTCAGCGACGATGGCGTTGTCCGAGGTCCGGCTCAGACGATAGCCGACGTTGAACTTATACGTCGTCCCGCCGTCGCCGGCCGCCGGTTTTAGCCGCTGGAGAGGAACGCCGAAATAGAACTCCACGCGAACGTTCGGGGCCGGCGGCCGATAGAACAGCGCGTAATCGAGGTAGAAATCCGCTTGGGCGCTCGCGGTCGCCGCCGCTCCCATAACGCCGACTATTGCGCACGCTTGACAGACGCCGACCGCCCACCGGCGAAATAAAAACTCCCTTCGCACGACGGTCGCTATTATAGAATACGCGCGCATCCGCCGCAACCCCATTAATACAGCGTAAGGGCCGGGCCAAATTAAACCCCGGGCCAAGGTCGACCCGGGGTTTTGCTTCGCTTTCCGCCGCGACCCTAAAAGTCGTAGCCGAGGGTGGCGTTGAGGGCATATCCCAACCGGCCTATATCCGTATAGGAGAAGTCGGTCTTCAGGCCGCCGAACTTTAAGCCCATACCACCGGTATACTTACTCTCGTAATAATTGAGCTTGTAGCCACCGCGGAGCGCAACGCTCTCCAACGGCCACCACTCGCCGCCGAAGGTGACCCGCTCCCGACTATCGTTCGGGTGCGCCGCATTGACTACGAGCGTAAGGTTCTCGAGCGGGTCGTAGGCAAAGCCCAACCGGACGATTACCGGCAAGCTGAAGCTCTGGAACTCTTCCTGGATCCACTCCTGTTTGTTGCGCTGTTGCTCCAGGTAGGTCCCGCCATATTGGAGGTCGGGGCCGAGGTTCTGGAGGGCGATCGCCATCCGTAGCGTCCGGAAGCCGGTCATATACTGGGTGCCGACGTCGAAGGCTACACCCATCGCCGGGTCGACGCCTTCCACGCCGCTGAAGGCACATCGGATGAACTTTGCCGTTCCGCCTACGGAGAAACGATCGGTGAGCCGGCGCGCTAAAGCGACGCCGCCCGTCATATCCATCGCGCTGAAGGTGTTGCCGGTTCCGTTCGGTTGCTTGACGGTCGTCTCCTCGAAGTCGCCGTACATCATCGAGTTAACCATCACGCCCACCGTCCCGAAGCCGAAGTGCCGGGCGTAGGCCCCCGAGACCATTCGGAGGTCCGAGATCCACTCGTTATCGCTTACGCTCAAGCTCTGGTTTTCGACGTTCACCAAGCCAGCCGCGTTCCAGAAGATAGCTTCCGCGCCGGAGGCGACGGGGTCAAATGCCTCGCCCATCGCCGCGGCCCGCGCGCCCACGCCCACTTTGAGGAACTGAGCACCCGACGTGCCTTCCTTCCCCGCGCCGAGAGCGGAAGGCGCGCAAACCACCGCTACCAACGCAACCGCTATGATGACTCTACGCATTGGTTTTTCGCCTCCCTTAGTTCTGGCCGACCAAGACGGCGAACTTCCCGATCTTTTCGCCGATGTCGGGCGCGTCTATGTGATAGATGTATACGCCGCTGGCCACTTGGACGCCGGCGTTGCCGGTCAGGTCCCAAGGTTCCGCGCCGTACGTTACGTCGTTGTGCTCGAGGGTACGAACAAGGTCACCCGCTACGGTATATATCCTGATGGTGCACTGCGACGGGAGGTTCATAAAGTAGATCCGTCCCAAGCGAGCGCCGGAGCCGGTCCACTCTTCCCAATCGGCACTGCCCTTGTAGGGGTTCGGTACCACGCGGACGTTATCGAGCGCGGCCTTGGCTGTGGGTAGCGGTATGACGGCTAAGCCGTTGACGTTCTTGCCGCCGGAGGTCGGGAGATACTTGAGCAGTTCGCCCTGTTTGTAGTAACCGAAGTCGAAGCCGACTACCGAGTAGTAATACCGCGTCCCGTTGGTGAGGGTCTTGTTCACCTGGCCGTTGCCGTCAACGCCGTCGACGAACTCGTAATACCCGGAGACCTTCCGGACCCGCGCCGAGCCGCCCTGGCGCGTAGGCGTAGGGAAATTATTTTTAAGACCTTCATAGGTAACCGCGGCCGAGTTCGTGAGGTTAGGCTCGGTGAAGCTGCCGGTGCCATCCGGTATATGCTCTTGTAACCGCGGCGCGCCGGTCCTTACGCGCCAACCCCACGGGAAATTCCTCCGCGGCGAGGTCGACTGTTTGTCGATCCATAAGATAGGTTCCCATCCGGAGTCGAAGCCGATGTCCGAGCGCCAGACGATGTAGCCGTCGAAGTCCACGACGCCGGTCCGGGGGTCGGGGTCGTTCTCGGTGTTCTTACCGGGGGCGTAGTTGGGGTTCCAGCGCAGCGTTACCTGGTTATCGCCGCGCACCGCGACGAGCCGTGGCGACGCCGGCGGCGCTACTACCTGCCAATCGTCGTCGCTCCCGGGGATACCGTCCGGGCCCACGAAGTCCGCATAGAGTTGGTCCGCGTTCTTGCGGAGGTCGAGAAGGTCGCCGCCCATAACGTTTCCGGTCCACCAGTGGACGACGTCGTTCGCTTCCATATCGAACGGGCCGAAGACCGGGTCGATACGCCAGTCGTAGGCGGTCGTAATCTCTTCATAGGTACCGGTGTCGATCATGTAGCCGTATTTGTAGGCGTCGTTATCCGGGTCGTTCATAATATCCCAGGAATGCTGGCTCGAGATCTCGATGAGGCTTCCCTCGGGGTCGTTATCGTCCATCCAACCCATAACGCGGATGCCGCAATACCCGGGGGTGCTCCGGCCTTCGCCGCCCTCATCGTACATATAGTCAAGCATACGCGAGCGGCCTTCCGGATACCCGTTGGACGAATTGAAGTTCACGTAGTCGTTCTCGTCCGGGATGCCGTCCGGCCCGGAGTTCGGATCCCACGGCATACCCGGAACAGTCGGGTTTGTCAAGAGGTCGTAGCTGTCGTTGCCGTCGTAGCCGGCGAGGTCGTCTACGTAGTCGAGGGAGCCGCCAATATCCTCGTCGTAGGCGAGGGAGACGTAGCAATCGTTGAGGGTCCCGGTGTAGTCGTTGGTAATCCAGCACTCCAGGACGATCCAGTCGTCGTGGCCCGGTGCCGACCAACTGATGCCGTGCATTTCGGCCGTTATCGGAATGGGACCGTTTTCGGTGGCGTCACTATCATCGCAGATCGCGTAGGTATCGAGGTCCCCGACGGTTTTGACCTTTGACGGCCGTAGGTCCCAGTTGCTTTTGTCGCTGGCTAAAAGCTCGCTCTCGGTCGGCGCAATAGGATGCCATTCGTTCGTGAGGTAAGGGAAATCTCCGCTTACGTGGATGTTCGTACCTTTTAGAGCGCCGAACCAGAGGTTGCCGATATACATATAGTTGACGCCGGAGCCGCCCGGCCATTCGCCGGCCATATCGCCGTTCTGGTCGCCGATATACAACTGGTTCCAGATCTTCATCCAGTAGTTCCCGGCGTCGAGGTAATCCGAAGCCGCGGCGTCCATCCCACCGCCGCCCGACTTTCCGCGGACCCCCTTCTTGACGGCCGCGGTAAATAGTAACACCACGGCGACGGCGAAAATGCCCGCCAAGGCGAGTCGCGGTAAGGGCCCGATCCTTCTATATATTCTCAACTTCTTTCACTCCTTT
>CAZJNB010000160.1:0-5241 GCA_964547385.1 uncultured bacterium | reverse complement strand
GAACTCCGCGCGCTTCTAACCGAGCGCCAGGTAAAAACGAGAGTCGACTTGCTTCAACGTCGGATGATCCGGCGGATCTTTCGCTTCAGTGAGACGACGGTGAGTCAGATTATGGTCGCCGTAGGCAACGTCTACGCCCTTCCGTCCGATGCGAAAAAGGGCGACGTAGTAGCGGCCGTTACGCAGAGCGGCTTTTCTAAATACCCGGTTTATCGCGGGCGGCGCGAGCAGGTCGAAGGTATTATCGTCGCGCGGGACGTACTCGCGGCGCCGGCGGACGCGCCCGTAGCGGCCTATTTGAACGCGCCGTTGTTCGTATCGCCGGGCGAGAGCATTGCGACGTTGTTGCCCAAGTTGAGGGCGCGCGCGGTGGACATGGCGGTGGTGCGGGACAAGGGCGGCAACGCTCTCGGTATCGTTACCCGGGAAGATATCGCCGAGGAAGTAGTGGGCGAGATTGAGGACGAATACGATTGGGGCCCGGCGGCGCTCGTCCGCTACGGCGACGGCTATACCGCGGACGCCCGATTACCGGTGAGCTACTTCGACCGGCGTATGCCGGTCCCGTTACCGGCGGGCGACTACGTTACGCTCGGGGGGTTCTTGGCGGCTCGGCTTGGCCGGGTGCCCGTCGCGGGCGATAGCTACGTATGGCCGCCGTACCGTTTCCGGGTATTGCGCGCGACGCCCCAGGCGGCGCGGTTGGTAGGCATCGAGATGTTGAATTCGCCCGGGGCGTAACGTTGTCGAAAAAGGTTGCGCCGGGCTCGAGTAATAGCTATACTGACGGCGCTTCCTACTGCCGGCGCGGAGCCGGAAACAACAAGCGACGCCGGGCGTCCGGGCTCGCCGGGCGGTGCGCACGCAGCGTTATCTTATGAATAAAAAAGCAAGGAAGACCGCGCCGCCGGACTTGGCATTTGCCGAGCGTCGGCTCCGAACGCTGGTGGATATTTCCCGGGCCTTCTCCGAGGAAGTGGAGTTGTCCTCGCTGTTGGCGCTCGTGGCCCGCCGGGCTTCGGAGGCGATCGGCGCCGAGCGGACGTCCGTCTGGCTCCACGACGCGGAACGACACGAATTATGGACGGTCGTTGCCGAAGGGGAGCTCCGGGAATTGCGTATGGCCGACGACGTGGGCGTTGCCGGCTGGGTAATGAAGAGGGGCGAACCGGTGGTCGTCCCGGACGTGAGTCGCGACGGAAGGTGGAATCCCGAGCTTGATAAGGAGACCGGTTACATTACACGTAATATTATGTGTGTCCCGATGGAGGACCCCCACGGCGAGAGGACCGGCGTCTTTCAGTGCCTGAACCGCGCCGAGGGCGACCTCACCGACGATGACGTGAAGTTCCTCCACGCGATCGCTTCGCAAGCGGCCATATATATCGAAAACGCTCGGCTCCTCACCGCGCGAAAAGAGATGTTCGACAGCTTTGTAGACACCCTCGCCGAGACGATTGAATCGCGCGACCCGTTGACGGCGGGCCATAGCCGCAACGTAATGAAGTACGCGCTGGGAATCGCCCACGAGCTTCACCTCGAGGCCGCGTACGTGGAAGTAATCCGTTACGCGGCACTTCTCCACGATTACGGGAAGATCGGCGTGCCCGACGAAGTCTTGCGGAAACCCTCGGCCCTTACGCCGGAGGAATACGAGGTCATTAAAAAACACGTAACGTTCACGCAACAGATCTTGGCTCGAATCCAATTCGAAGACCGTTTGCGCGACGTACCGGTGATGGCGGCTCATCACCACGAGCGCATAGACGGCTCCGGTTACCCCAACGGCTTAGCCGGCGAAGATATATCACTCGGCGGTAAAGTCATCGCCGTCGCGGACGCGTTCGACGCGATGACGTCGCGCCGGCACTACCGCGTGGCAATGACGGTCCCCGAGGCCGTTAAGATTATCGAGGATAGCATCGGCCTCCAATTCGACGCCGACGTCGCCGCCGCCCTCAAGCGCTACTTGGTAGCGGAGGGACGGCTGGAGATTAATACGTTCGATTAGACCGCGGCGACGAGAGATGTGATACCGGCAAAGGCGGCGAAGCAATAGAGCTCGCCGCTCAGCGGCCGGCGGCCGCGTCCATTTTCGGAAACTATTAACGTGGCGAGGTTAGTAGTGGACCGAAAGTTGATAGGCAAGTGCGGGAAGTTTTGCGGCGTTTGCCGGATATACGTCGCCGCGCACGGGGGTGGGCCCGAGGCTCGGGCCGAGCTGGCGGCCGAGCTCGACGTGGACGCCGCGCGGATCGCTTGCGAAGGGTGCCAAGGGCTCACGCCTTCTTGTTATGGTTATGGTTGTAAGATCATCGCGTGTCTGGAGGAGCGGGGCTACCGATATTGCGTGCAGTGCGCCGAGATAAATGATTGCACCAAGTTCGCCCGGGTGAACGTCGAGTTCGGCGGCCAACCTAAAATACAATCGAGTCAACTCCGGGCATGGGGTGAGGAGCGGTGGTTAAAATATTACGAGGGTCGCGCGGCCCCGGAGGCGCGGGAGGAAGCCGGCTCTGCCGACGAAGATTAGCTTTTCGGAAAGCATCCCGACGGGTGAGAATAAGTAATAGCTGAGGACATCCGGATAAGCCGGCGGCGCCGCTGCTACGATGACGACAGTTGCGTCTGCTGTTCGTAGGATAGGGAAGTTAGCGACGGGGGTTTTCGGCGGTGACGAACGAGAGCGATGTGCGGGAGGCGTTGGCGACGCGCGCCGTGGCCTTCTTCGACGACGGGTGGAACTGAGCGGAAGCGGTTTCGGCCGCGGTCGGCGGCCAGCTTGAGCCAACAGCGGATTGGCTCCCGGGCGCCGCGGCTTGTTTCGGCGGCGGCCTGGGACGCCAAGGCGAGACGTGCGGCGCGCTAATCGGCGCGCTTTTGATAATAGGAACCCATATAGCTCGCCGCGGCCCGGAGGACGTCCCGGCCAAAGAACGCGCGTATCAACTCGCCTTCGAAGTAGTAGGGGCGTTCAGGAGCGAATTCGGGCACGTAACGTGCCGCAAACTCAGCGGCGTTGATCTGAGCAAGCCGGCGGGCCGCGACGCGTACCGAGACAAAAACCTCCACCGCGAGCGGTGCGTAAAATTCGTAGGCGAAGGGGCGCGCCTCGCGTTCGACGCTATAAGGGAATAAGGGCGTAGTAGGGTGAGGTCCAGGCCGCCGACGGGCGGCCTTTGGTGTAAAAGATGGGCACTACCGGATGGTTCCGTAACGTTATCGTCCGCAAACGCGACGGTGGCGCGGTGGCGGAAGATGAATGGCGCCGCTTCGTCGCCGAGCTTACTACCGGCCAGCTTGCCGACTATCAGGTGGCCGCTTTTTTGATGGCTATCTACTTCCGCGGTATGACCGTCGCGGAGACGGCGGCGCTCACCGACGCGCTGGCGGCCTCGGGCGAGCAGCTGTCCTTCCCGCGGTCCGGCTATGTGGACAAACATTCCACCGGCGGCGTGGGCGACGCCACGACATTAGTAGCGGTTCCCTGGGCCGCGGCGTGCGGCGCCCATATCCCCAAGCTTTCGGGGCGGGCGCTCGGTTATACCGGCGGAACGACCGACAAACTCGGCGCCGTGGGGGGATTTACCCTTTCGCTTCCGGCGGACCGTTTTCAAGAACAAGTGGCACGTATCGGGTGTGCGATTGCCGATGCCGGGGCGTTGGCGCCGGCGGACAAGTTGCTTTACGAGCTTCGCGACGTTACGGGAACGGTGCCGGCGCGTCCTTTAATTGTCGCAAGTATCCTTAGTAAAAAGTTCGCGGCCGGCGCGCCCGCGTTCGTCTTCGACGTGAAGTGTGGCGCCGGCGCTTTTATGAAGACGGAAGCGGACGCGCGGAAGCTCGCGGCCGAACTCGTGGAAGGTGCGCGCGCCGGCGGGCGGCAGGCGGTGGCGGTAATTTCGGCGATGGACCAACCGCTGGGGCGCGCGGTGGGAAATGCGTTGGAGGTTGCCGCGGCCGCGGCCGTTTTACGGGGTGAGGGGCCGGCCGACCTTTTAGAACTTTCGGGTGTCTTGGCCGCGGAGATGTTGGTTTTGGCCGGCGTTGCGGTTCGCGCGGAAGTGGGCGAGCGCTTAGACCGTGCGCTTAGCACAGGCGCCGCCGCCGCCAAGCTCGACGAAATGATGCGGGCCCAAGGGGCGGCGCGGGATTGGGTGGCCCGACTGCCGCGCGCCGCGAAGACGCGGGACGTCGTGGCCGCCGAAAGCGGGTATTTATCGCGTTTGGACGCGTTGGCGGTGGCCCGGGCCGCGGCGGCGCTCGGCGCCGGGCGGGCGCGAAAAAACGACGTCGTTGACTACGCCGCAGGAATTGTTTTACAAAAAAAAGTAGGCGACGCCGTAGAGCGCGGCCAGCCGGTCTTAACGCTCCATTATAACGACGGCGCGCGGGTTACGACCGCTTATGAGGAGGCGGCCGCGGCGATAACGGTTGGTCGGAGGCCGAAGGCACGCCCATTAATTATCGATATAGTGAGATAAGGGTCGCGCCGTTTCCGCGATGGCGCTTGATAATCAGGCGGCTTGCTATTAAAATGGGATACTAAGGGTTTATCGGCTGAGAGGGACGGCTTGCACGTAAGACGGCAAATAATATCGTCGGTTGCGTTAGGCGGCGGCGGCGCCGCGGCGTTGGTGGCGTTTTTCTATTACCACCCGGATTTCCGCGTAAACTTGATTATCGTCGGGAACGAGGCGGCGCACCTGTTTTTATTCGCGGCGCTCGCGTGGGCCGCATATTTTTTGGGCGGCGTTGCGGCTCGCGTGCTCTTTCGCCAGGAAGATACCTATTGGGAAGTCAACTTGGCGCTGGGGTTTCTGCTCTTCGGCCTCGGCGCTTTCGCCCTCGGCGCTTTTCACCTCCTTTACCCGTGGCTCGTCCGGGCGGCCGTGTTGCTTACGCTCGCGCTCTCGGCGCCGCTGTTGGCGCGATATATCCGTTCGGCGCCGACGTTTGTCCAGGAACGTTGGCGCGGTGTGGAGGCCGGGCCGGTAATATTGGCGTTAGCGGCGGCGCCGTTCGTATTAATCCTCCTCCTACGAGTGGGTGCGCCGCCGGTCGATTGGGACGTCCTCGTCTATCACTTGTATATCCCCAAGGTATATGCGGCGGCCCATGGTTTTGTTTTATTTCCTAGGCTGGCCTTCGCTTCGATGTCGCTAGGCGTGGGGGTGTGGTTTTCGTGGGCCTATCTCTGGTACAGTCTGTGTGTCTGGTATGTGTTGATGACGGTCTTCC
>CAZJNB010000159.1:0-5283 GCA_964547385.1 uncultured bacterium | reverse complement strand
CGGGCCCGAAGTAATCTTGGCCCCGGCGCTCCGCCTCGCCGGCGTGCACCGCCACGCGGACCCGCAACTCGCCGAGCGGGCCCCATTCCTCTTCGGCCAGCCGTCGTTGGACCTCCAGCGCGCACGCGAGCGGCTCCCCCCCCACGAACGCGGCGAAGACGCCGTCGCCCAGGTGCTTCACGACGCGCCCGCCCCAGCGGCCTATGCACTCCTCGAGCAACGCGTCGTGCCGCGCAAGGGCCGCGGCCATCGCGTCGCCGAACTCCTCCCAGAGGCGGGTGGAGTTCTCGATGTCGGTGAAGAGGAAGGTGAGCATATCTTAAAACGACGGACGGGGACCCCTCGCCCGAGACGTCTACATAAATTCCTCGGCCAACTCCTGCCAATCTTTCGCCCGGCCGCGTTCCGCGGCGGCTTTGAACGCCGCCGGCGTCATCTCCGATTTGAGCGCGTCGAGCATATGGCTCGCGAGAGATTCGGCGACGGCGTTAATCGGCTTTGCGAGGACGGCGGCGGCGACCTCCACGGCGGCTTTCGGTTTACGGCGTTTAAGTAATAAACGGCTAAAAGAGATAACAATCGTCACCAGCATATCTTTGTTATTTACGGCCGTCGCTTCGTTAAAACCTTTCCGCAACGCCGCGGCCGCTTCCCCGTATTGGCCGAGGCCCAGAAGACTCTCGCCTTTGGCCCACAAACAAGTGGCTACCTGCACCTTGCCGCCGGAGTGCCGAGCTACACGTAGCCCTTCGTCCGCGAGCTCGTTGGCCGCGGCGTAGTCCCCCAGTTCGGCTTCTACCGCGGCCAAGAAGCCATAACTGTACGGCAATTCTAAACGGTCGTTCAGTTCCTTTCTTATTTTTATAGTTTCCGTAAAATACCGCCGCGCGGTCTCGAATTCTCTCTTAGCGAAAAAGAGCCGCCCCAGATTATTGAAGATAAGACCCGTAAGATTTTTATTCCCTATAGCCCGCGCCTCCGTCAATGCCCCCTCGTACCTCTTTATCGCTTCGCTGTAGCGTCCCAACGCGAACTCTACGTTCCCGAGGTTACACAAAAGCCCGGCTTTGCGGTGGACGTCGTTATACGCCGAAACGATGTCAAACGCGTCGCGGTATAGCCTCCCCGCCTCTTCGTATTTATCCTGAGAGTATTTAAAAACACCCAGATTAAGCAACGCCGAGGATACTCCTAAGTCATCACCAATTGCTCGAGAAATATTCAAGGCCGCGGTTATTATTCTTTGACCGCGTACTATATCTTGGGAGTAGAAGGCCACCGCGGCGAGGGCCCCCAGCGCGGCCGTCAACTCCGGCATATCACCCAACCGCTTCGCGATAGCGATACTACGCGCGAGCAACGGCTTCGCCTTCTCGAATTGCCCAGCCAGTGCGAGGTAACGCCCTTGCCGCGTCACGACCTTTGCCAGCGCCAAACACCCCACCGAGTCACCGTCGCAAAGGGTAGTGAACGCCGCGGAGAGGGCTTCTACCGCGGCACCGAAGGCCCGTTCCCCTTCTTCGTAAAGGCTTCGTATAGTATAAAAACGAGCAAGGGCCGACGCCGCGTCCGTTATCGCCGCGGCGTCCCGCCGTTCCACGAGCAAACGCCACGCCGCGCGGATATTATCGATCTCGCCGGCGATCTCCTCGAGCGCCTCCTTTTGGCGGCCGCCGGCGAGCGCCCCTTCGCGTTCCTTGAGGTATCCCGCATAATAACCGCAATAATTTTTCAACGTCGCTTCGCGAGCGCCGTTATCTTCCGCGAGCTTCTCCGCGGCGTATTGCCGGATGAACTCGTGCAAGGTATATCGGCCCGTCGCCGCCAGCTGGACGAGGGACTTATCGACAAGCGCCGCCAACGTATTTAACCTGGCGCCGACTACGGCGCGAGCCGCGTCCCGCGTGAAGCCGCCGCGGAACGCCGAAAGGGCGGCCAAGGCCCTTTTCTCTTCGGCCGAGAGCAACTCGTATGAATAATCGAAAACGGTTCGCAGACTGCGATGCCGCGCCGGAACGTCGGGCGCCTCCGTCTCGAGCAGTTCGAGGCTTCCCTCCAGCTCGGCCGCGATGTCGCCGAGCGGCAATATCCTCGCCCACGACGCCGCGAGCTCGAGGGCGAGCGGCACGCCCCCTACGGCCTCACAAATACGGTGGACGGACGGCCAATCCTTTTCCGTCAAAGACAGCGAAGGCCGGGACCGGCGGGCGCTCTCCACGAAAAGCCGGACGGCGCTAAAACTTTCCGGGTCGCTAACGGCCGCGGCGGGCGGATAGTCCATCCCCCCCACCTCGTAGACCCGTTCCGCGTGGAGTTTAAGTCGCTCGCGCGACGTCACCAAAACCTTCACGTGCGGCGACCCGTCGAGGATTTCTCCGAGCAAACCCTTAGCCGAGATAACGTGTTCGAAGTTGTCGATTAGAAGGAGTAGGTTCTTCTCGCCGATATAATTTAACAACTGGCCCTTGGCGTCTCGGGCGCCGTAGAAAGAAAACCTCAGCGCGTCGGCGATAGCGCCCACCAAATACTCGGGGCCGCTCACCGCGGCGAGCGGGACGAAGTAGACGCCCCATTCGAAGTCGTCCGCGACCTCGGCGCCGGCCTGAAGCGCAAGCCGGGTCTTCCCGATGCCGCCGGGCCCGAGCAACGTTAGCAAACGAGCGGAAGGGTCCCGGAGCAACGCCGCCAAGGCGGTCAACTCCTCGGCCCGACCTATGAACGGCGTCGCTTGCGGCGGCAGGTTATGGGGCCGGCTCGAGAGAGACCTTATGGCCGGAAATTCCCTCAGCGGTAGCTCGGCGTGAGAGAGCTGGTATACATCCTCGGGCTCCCCCAAGTCCTTGAGGAGGTGGACGCCGAGGGCGGTTATCGTCGCGCCCGGGGGGAACTTGGCCGTCGCCGCGGCCTTGCCGGTGAAAAGGACCTGCCCACCCCACGCGGCCTCACACAAGCGCGCGGCCCGGTTCACCGCGGCGCCGAAGTAGTCGCCGCCCCGGACTTCCGCGGAACCGGCGTGAAGGGCCATACGTACCCGCAACTCGCCGACCGCCCCCCAATCCTCGCACGCCAACCGCCGTTGGATTTCGAGGGCCGCCGCCGCCGCGTTATTACCCTCGAAAACGGCGAAGACGCCGTCGCCGGTATGCTTCACGATACGGCCGCCGAAGCGCGGGATTTCTTCGCCGAGGATATGGTCGTGGGCCGCGAGCGCCGCGGCCATCGCCGGGCCGTGCTCCTCCCACAGCTTCGTGGAATTCTCGATGTCCGTAAAGAAGAAAGTGAACATACGACCGCCGGGCGTTACGCCAATCGCTGAGGCCGGATACCTTCGCCGTCCCGCCCGGGCCGAAACGGTTTTTCCTGCCCGCGTATATACAAAGTATCACAAAGGAAAACGGCTCGCAACCGCTTTCGGCCGCCGCCTTTGCGCTTGCCGGCCGCACGCCTTTGTGGTAGAGTTACGGGCGGCCGGTCAAGCGGTAATGCCGCCACATATCCGCGGCCACCGCGCCCGGGTTGCGCAACCACGTCGCGAGCGGCACCAGCGGCGGCGTCTTCCGGCCGCCGGGGACGGCCCGTTGGAGGGAAGCGAGGAAAGACGCCGGCCCGTCGAAGTCGGCCATCAGGACGAAACCCCGGCCTATCTCTCCGCGCAGGTGGGCGTCGGAGCCGGCGCTCCGCCCGAGGTTGTGGCGGCGGGCAAAGTCCCACGCCCGCCGGTCGTCGGCGCGGATGAAGTTGCGGGCGTTGTAGACCTCCACGATATCTATAAGCTCGGCGTAGCGTTCCAATAACTCCAAGCGGGGACGGCGGTGGGCGATGCGCGCGAAGGGGTGGGGTACGTTGACGAGGCCGCCTTGCTCGTGGATTTCGTGAATCGTCTCCTCGAGCGGGAGCCCTCGGCGGAGAGGTCGGCGGAGGAACATCCCCATAACCTCGCCGTCGAGGGTATTGACCTCTTGGGCGACGACGGCCCGCGGGAGCGGCCGACCGGCGTAATGCCGTTCCATAAAACGGCGGAACGCGTCGCTTGCGACGATTTCGGCGGCGGCGAGCGAACCGGCAAGGGCGTTATGGTCCGCGACGGCGAAGGCGCCGAGGCCGCGGCGGACGCACGTCGCGACGATGGCCCACGGCGCGACGCGGGAATCGTAGGAGCCCGAGGAATGAATATGGAGGTCTGCTTTAATCATCGTCGGACGCGGTCGGGGCCGGACCGGCGGCGGTATCGCCGCGGCCGGTGGTGGCTTTTATTCGCGCCGGCCGCGGCGGCGCTCGCGTTCGTCGCCTGTGGCGAACGAGCCGAGGGCTACTTCAACGAGGCCCGCAAGTTAGAGCGTAACTACGAATACGAGGAAGCCGCGCGCCGTTACGAGCTCGTCGCCGTTGGTTTTAAGCGCTCGGCGCTCGCCGCGGCGGCGGCCGAGGGCCTTACCCGCAGTCGGGCAGAGATACACCTGGACCGCGCCGAAGAGTTAATATACCGGGGCGCGAGTTACACCGCTCTCCAGGAGCTCGCCGCGGCCCGGCGGTTGGCGCCCGGGCGCCCTCGCGCCCTCTACCTCGCCGGCCTCGCCCACCTCCACATCGGTCCCCGAAGTTGCGCCCTGGCCGAGTTCAACGAATGTGTCCGGCGATATCCGGAAAGCCCGTATGGTTATCTGGGTCGGGGCGAATTCTTCCGAACAGGCCTCGCGCGGGAGAAAGCATTCGCCGACTACGTGCGGGCGTTCCGCGTCGCCCGGGACGACGCCCGAAGCCGAGGCGCGGCTTTCCGCGGCATCCGCGATATGGCGGAAAAACTCGAGCTCCCCCAAGAAGAACTGGTATCCTACCGACGCGAGGGCCTCGCCGCGAACCACGCCGCCTTCGATTATTGGACCGGTTATTATTATATGGCCCGAAAACCCGTCAACTACGGCCTCGCCGCCAACTTCTTCGGGACCGTCCTCACCGCTAAAAACGCCGGCTCCTACCGGGCCCGAGCCCACGCCGGCCTGGCCACGTGTTACTTCGGCCAAAAAGACTTCGCCCGGGCCAAAACCCACATCGACCAAGCCCTGGCCGCCGACCCGGACAACGACGCCTTTTATAAACTCGCCGGCGATATCTACCGCGAGCTCTCCCTCCCGCCGCCGCGCAAGACTCAAAAATGAGCGAAGCCCTCCGCCGCCAGCGGCCGTTCTTCCCCACCGACCGCTAAGAGCACCCGCCCCCCCTCGTCCGTAATCGTTCCGATAACGGTAAGGATGACGCCGTGCGCCCGCGACGCCGCCCGCGCCG
>CAZJNB010000158.1:0-5391 GCA_964547385.1 uncultured bacterium | reverse complement strand
AGGGCCGGGCGAGACCCCACGCCAAGCCGGCGAGAACGGCGCTCCCCCGGCCGCCCTTGCCCTCCCGCGTAAGGACATGCATCCGCCCCGGCCACCGGACCGCAAGCTCCCGCGCCGCGGCCGTGGTCCCGTCGGGCGAGTTGTCATCCACTACTAACAAGTCCCACGCCTCAGGCCCGGCCAGGAGCACCTCGGCCAGCACGGCGATGTTCTCGCGTTCGTTATAAGTCGGAACGATTATTAGGACTTTCATATTAAGCCGCGCAGCGTACCGCGGCCCCCGTTCGCCCCGTCAACGCTCGCCTTTCGCCTAAGTGTGTTTTCGGAAGAACTCCTCGAAGACGCCGACGACGTAGGCCAAGTCGTCGTCGCTAATGTTCTGGTGACAGCCGATGTAGAAGCCCCGCGCGCCCACGTGCTCCGCCGCCGGGAAGTCGCCCGTCTTATGCCCCATCCATTTATACGCCGGCTGTTGGGTAGGGATGCAGCCGAAGGCCGGCCTCGTCTCGATACCGTTTTGCTCGAGGAACTTGGTCAACTCGAACCGCGCGAACGGCGCCGCCGCCTTCAGCACGAGCGGGTAACAGAGGGGGCTGATCTCCTCGCCCTCCGCCGGTCGGAAGAGTTGGAGGAATTCCTCGTAGCCCGCCAAGTGCTCGTTGAAGTAGCTGAGCCGTTCGCGGCGGGCCCGGACGATGTCGTCCATCTTCGCGACTTGCTCGATCCCGAGCGCCGCCTCCATCTCGTTCATCTTACTCGAGAAGCCGACCCGCTCGAAGTGAAAACGGATGTCGGTGTCCTCGCCATATTTGTAACGGAGCGGGCAATAGCTCGAGTCCACGTTGAGGACGCAGACCTTGCAATCGCAGGCCCGCCCGTGCGCCCGGAGGCTACGGCAAAGGCGCGCCAGCTCGGCGTCGTCCGTCAGTACCATCCCGCCCTCGCCGGTGGTCAGGATATGGGCCACATAGAACGAATACGTGGCCATCGCGCCCATCGTCCCCACGAGCCGGCCGCGGTAACGGGCGCCGTGCGCCTCCGCGGCGTCCTCGATTATCGTCACAGAATGCCGCGCCGCGATATCTTGCAACTCGGCCATCGGCGCCGGCCGGCCGAAGTTATGGACCGCTAATATCGCCCGCGTCCGCGGCGTTATCGCCGCGGCGACGGCCGCCGGCTCGAGGTTATAGCTCTCGCCGTCGATGTCCGCGAAGCGCGGCGTAAGGCCCGCGTGAAGGACCGCGTTCGCGACCGATATGAACGTGAGCGCGGGAACGATTACCTCGTCACCCCGGCTCGCGCCCCGGGATAGAAGCGTCGCGACGGCGACCGCGTCCGCGTCCGTCCCGGTAGAAACGGCGACGCCGTAACGGACGCCGTGGTAAGCGGCGAACGCCTCCTCGAACTCGTGGACGAACTTCCCGCCGGAGATACGGCCCCGGCTGAGGGCGTCGTTCACCCGCCGCCGTCCGTCCTCTCCTACAGCGACGGTCCCGACGGTGATGCGCCGTGCGGGCTCCTTCCTCTCTTCCGTTACCATAAAATAATCATATCACCTAAGCCCTTCATTATCAATACCGATTATCAAGACGCTGGCTGTCGTAAGCCGCCGGATTATCGCCCGCGCCCTTTATACGCCGTTTTAATTGACGGCGGCGGGTCGTAGTGATATAATAATACATTATGGTGAGAGATAAAGTAGACGCGGTCCTCGCGCTGGGGTCCAACCTCGGCGAGCGCTTCAAGAACCTCGACGCCGCCCAATCGGTTATCGCCAGCGCCGGCGGTATCTACCTCGACCAGTTCTCGCCGACGTACGATTCGCCGGCCGCGGAAGAGCCCGACCAACCCGACTTCCTCAATCGCGTCCTCGCCATCCAGACTTGGCTCGCGCCGCGGGAACTCCTCGCGATATGCCTCCAAATCGAAAAGGAGCTGGGGCGGGTAAGGGAGCGGGTAAAAGGGCCGCGCGTCATCGACGCCGATATCCTCCTCTACGGCGACCTCGTCATAGACGAGCCGGATCTAAAAATCCCCCACGCCGCGCTTACCACCCGGCCCTTCTTCCTCAAGCCGCTCCAGGACGTCGCGGGCGACATCGTCCTCCCCGGACACAACGTCCGTCTAAGTCAAATACTCGCCGAACTGGCGCCCTACGAACTGGCTGTAGTAACACCCCCGCTATAAAATTATATGGCCAAGACGACGGCAAACGATATTATCAAACTCAAACGGGACGGCCGGCCAATAGTTTGTTTAACCGCTTACGACTTCCCGACCGCGGCGGCGGTAGACGAAGCCGGCGTGGACCTGATATTGGTCGGCGACTCGCTGGGGATGGTGGTCCAGGGGCGAGACACGACGTTAAACGTTACGGTCGCGGAAATGGCCTATCATAGTGCCATGGTCGCCCGCGCGGTAACGCGGGCGCTCGTAGCCGTCGATATGCCTTTTATGTCGTTTTGCGAGAGCGACGCGGCGACGATGGCAAACGTCGGCCGGCTGGTCCAGGAGGGTGGCGCCGAGGCGGTTAAGCTGGAGGGCGCCCGGCCCGAGACGCTCGCGCGCATCGAAAATATCGTCGCCACCGGCGTCCCGGTAATGGGCCACCTCGGCTATACCCCCCAGAGCACCCTCTCCTTCGGGCGACAGGTCGTTCAGGGGAAGACCGCGGCCCAAGCGCGCGTTCTGCTCGCGGACGCGCGGAGACTCGCGGCCGCCGGCTGCTTCGCCCTCGTCCTCGAGATGGTCCCCCGCCAACTCGCGGGGCTTATCAGCCGGAACCTCGATATCCCCACCATCGGCATCGGCTCGGGCGGCGAATGTGACGGCCAGATCCTCGTCCTCCACGACCTCGTGGGCTTCTACCGGGGCTATAGCCCGAAGTTCGTCCGCAAGTTGGCCGACGTCACCGTGGCGATGACCGCCGCCGTCGCCGAATACGGCGAGTTTGTCCGCGGCCGCCGCTACCCGAGCGAAGAAGAAGCCGTGGAGCTGGCCGCGGACGTATGGGCCGCTCTCCAAGAGCCCACGCCGCCCGATAACTGAAACGATGGACGTAATCGCGTCGCCGGGGGAGATGCGGACGGCCGCCGCGGCCTTCCGCCGCGAAAACTTGACGTTGGGCCTCGTCCCTACGATGGGCTTCTTTCACGAAGGCCATCTTTCCCTCATACGTCGCGCCCGCGCAGAATGTGAGCGAGTGGTCGTGAGCGTTTTCGTCAACCCTACGCAGTTCGGCCCGGGCGAGGACTTCGAGCGTTACCCGCGCGACCTAAGCCGGGACCAAGAGCTCGCCGCGGACGCGGGCGTGGACATAATGTTCACGCCGACGACAGAGAATATGTATCCCGAAGGTTACGCCACCTACGTAGTCGTCGAACGGCTCGGCGACCGCCTCTGCGGCGCCCGGCGCCCGGGCCACTTCCGCGGCGTCGCCACCGTCGTCGCGAAACTCTTCCACCTCTGCCGGCCGACGGTCGCCTACTTCGGCCAGAAGGACTACCAGCAGGCTATCATTATTAAAAGGCTCGCCGCGGACCTCGACTTCGACGTCGCCGTCGAAGTCCTGCCGACGGTCCGCGAAGCCGACGGCCTCGCGATGTCGTCGCGCAACGCTTATCTGTCGTCGCCCGAGCGGTCCCAGGCCACTTGTCTCTACCGCGCCCTCGTCCGGGCCCAACAGCTCTCCGCCGCCGGGGAAAACCGGCCGGCAAAATTCGTCGACGAGATGAGCGCGGTCGTAGCGGCGGAGCCCGCGGCCCGGGTCGAATACGCCGAAGTTCTCGACGCCGAAGAGCTCGTCCCCGTCGAAGAGGTCTCCGAAGGCGCCCTCGCGGCCCTCGCGGCCTTCGTCGGTCCCACGCGCCTTATCGACAACACTCTCCTCGGCAAAGACAAACTCACGCCGGAGTTATAATATGTTACGACGCTTCTTAACGTCGAAGCTCCATCGGGCCACTATCACCGCGACGGCGCTGGACTACGAGGGAAGCTTGGGGTTGGCGGAAGAGTTGATGGAAGCTGCGGCGCTCCAGGCCGGCGAGATGGTCTCGGTTTTCAACATCACTAACGGCCATCGCTTTGAAACGTACGTCATCCCGATGCCCCGCGGCTCGCGGACGGTCTCGTTGAACGGCGCCGCGGCCCGCTTGGGCGAGGTGGGCGACCGGCTCATTATCCTCGCCTATGCCCTCGCGGAAACGGCACCGCCGCCCCGCGTCGTTAAACTCGATGAGAAGAACAACATCATCCCCTAAAGGCGGCGGCTACGACGCGTTATGAACCCTCGTAGAACATTCGCGATGCGCGCACACGCCGTCCGCGCGGCGGCGACGCCCCTGCTCTTCCTCTTCGCCGCGGGTGTCCTCGGCCGGCCGGCGGTCGCCGCGACCGTTTCCGGCGATAACGCCTTCGCCCTCGGCCGTAAAATGTTCGACCGCGGCCTCTACAAAGCCGCCTACCGCGACTTCGAGGATTACCTCGGGCAATTCCCCGCGGGCGAATGGGCCGACGCGGCTCAGTTCTTTTTGGGTCGCGCCCTCCAGGAGATGAACAGCTATAACGAAGCTATCTCGGAATATAAAAGGGTTACCACAAACTATCCCACGTCGCGTTTCCTCCCCCGGGCGCTTATAAATATCGGTGTATGCTACGCCGCCCTCGAGCATTACGACCGCGCCGTTGAGACGTACCGCCGCGCCATCGACGTCGCCGCCAACCGCGGCGACCAGATTACCGCTTACTTGAACTTGGGCGACGCGTATTATCGCGCCGGCGAGTTAAGGGAAGCCGAAGCCGCGTACCTCGAGTCTTTGGAGAAATTCCCTCGGCAACGGTCCGCCGGAACGGTGAACTATCGGCTGGGGCTACTTTATTTTCAGGACGGCGACCTCCCCCGGGCCCAAGCCCATTTCGACGCGGCGCGACACGCCGACGACGTCGACGCGGCGGTAGTGAATTATACGGAGGGCGAGTGCCTCCTCGCCGCCGGCGACGCCGCCGGCGCGGCCGCCGCTTTCGAAGTCGCGCGGGCCAACGACGGCGCCGGCGACATAACCTTATTGCCCTTAGCGGCGAGCTACGTCGCCGCGGGCCAAGCGCCGGCGGCCGCCGAACTCCTCAAAGGACGCTTGGCCGCAAAAGCCGGCCCGCCGCTAAAGCCGGCTACCGCGAACGAAGCTGAATATGCCCTTGGCCTCGCGCTCATCCAAGCCCACGAGCGGGAAGAAGCGCGGACCCTCTTTGTAGAGTTAGCAGGCCGGCAACCGCCAACGCCGTATACGGCCGCCGCCCAGCTATGGGCGGGGCGGTTGGCTTTGGAGCAAGGCGACGCCGCGGCCGCCGTTAAGACGTTGGCCGCTCTCGCCCATAGCGACGGCGAGCTCGCCG
>CAZJNB010000157.1:0-5402 GCA_964547385.1 uncultured bacterium | reverse complement strand
CCGGGCCCTTTCGTTCTGGTTCATGCCGTTGGACGCGTACGGCAACGCCCGGATACGGCACGTTTTCGAGCTTCGTCGTTCTAACAACTCGGCGAGTTGGTTGGCTTTTAATTTAGGTTCGTTTTCGAGCTTTTTCAACTGTTCGTCGGTAATATCGTCGCCTTCGACGTCTCCCTTTACGGCTTCGAAGTTGTAGACCAAAACCCGGCGCTTAACGCCGGCGGGAAGGGGGCGCGTCGCCTGGCGCGCAAGGAACTTCCGGGCGATGGCGAGCTTTTTTCTCGGCGTGCGGCATTTTATCGCGTGGATGTATATCTCCGGCCGCGCTACCGGGCCCTGGATAATATTCGCCGGCGGTAAAGCCGCCCTTCCCCGGAAGCCGAACCGCGCCAGGACTTCGGCTCGCACCCGCGCGTCCGCGGTGGCCGTAAGGAAAACCTTTGGTATGGGTCTTTTTGCGCCGAGGCGCCGTTCTATATCCGCCAGGTGCTCGGCGGCCCACCAATATTCGGGGCGGAAGTCGCGGCCCCAATCCGTTACACAATGGACTTCGTCCAACACGAGCGGCCCGAGTTCCCGGCCGCCGCGCCGGACCGCGGCGATAAGCCGTTCTTTGAAAACGTCGTTCCTCAGACGCTCCGGCGCTACCAAGAGGACGTGGACCTTGCCTTCTCGAATCTCGCGCCATATATCTACACGGTCCTTAACCTCGACGTCCGTATGGATCGTCTTGACCCAATCGTGTTTTTCGTCGAACTGCGTCATCAGCGCTTTTAACGGGCTTACTACGAGATAAAACTGGACTTTCCTTTTAAGGAACGGCGGCAGTAAAAACGATAGAGACTTCCCGGAGCCGGTGGCCATTATCCCGAATACCGACTCGCCGGCCAACGTCTTCAGCACGAGCAGTTCTTGCTCTTCCGATTTAAAATCCGTAAAGTGGAATTCTTCTTTTAGAACGCGTAAAACGGCGGCGTGAGATATTCTGCCATCGCCCACGTCGTACTTCTTTCGGCGATACTCTTCTACGTTTTTCTTCTGGGGTTTAACCGGGTTCGTCTTCATCTGCGTTACTCCGCCCATTTGGGCGCGCGCTTCTCGAGGAAGGCCGCCATCCCCTCCTGGCCCTCGTCGGAGACGCGCATCTTCGCGATCATCTCCGCGGTATAGGGCCCGGCGTCGTCCAGCGACATCTGCGGGACGTTGCGGATAAGCTCCTTGCATTTCGCGATGGCGGTCGGGCCGGAAGTAACGAGTTGCCCGAGCCAGCGCGCGACGACGTTGTCGAGTTGTTCCGCGGGCGCGACCTCGTTGACGAGGCCGATGGCCTTGGCCTTCGCCGCGGCGATACGCTCGCCGGTGAGGAAGAGAGCGCGGGCGTGGCCCTCGCCGATCTTCTTTATGACGTAGGGGGAGATACAGCTCGGGATAAGGCCCAGCTTGACCTCGCTCAGGCTGAAGCGCGCGCCCTCCGCGGCGACGGCGAGGTCACAGGCGGCGACCAGGCCGGCGCCGCCGCCGATGGCGGCGCCGTTCACCCGCGCGACGGTGGGCAGAGGGCAGTCGTAAATCGCGCGCATCACCTGGGAGACCTTGTTCGATTCCGCGAGGTTCTCTTCGTACGTGAAGCGGCGGACCGCGCGCATCCAGCCGAGGTCCGCGCCGGCGCAGAAACAGGAGCCGACGCCGGTGAGGACGACGACGCGGGCCCCCTCGGCCGCGGGCGCGGCGGCGACGGCGGCCAAGAGGTCGTCGAGCATCTGGCCGTTGAAGGCGTTGCGGACCTCGTCGCGGTTGAGCGTAATCGCAACCGCCGGGCCTTGGACGTCGAACGTGAGCGTTTCGTAGTCGGCCATATTATCCACCTTATTACATCCGAAAGACGCCGTAGCGCGTCTCGGCGATGGGCGCGTTCAAAGACATCGCGATGGCGAGGCCCAACGCCGTCCGCGTCTCGGTAGGTTCGATGATGCCGTCGTCCCATAGGCGCGCGGTCGAGTAGTAGGGCGTGCTCTGGCGCTCGTATTCCTCCATCAGCGGCCGCTTAAACTCTTCTTTCTCTTTCTCGCTCCACTCGACGCCCTTCTTCTTCAGTTGGCGGAGCTTTACCGTCAAGAGGACGTTCGCGGCCTGCTCGCCGCCCATAACGCAGATGCGGGCGTTGGGCCACATCCACAGCAGGCGCGGCTCGTACGCCCGGCCGCACATCGCGTAGTTGCCGGCGCCGAAGGAGCCGCCGACGATGACGGTGAACTTGGGCACGTCCGCGCAGGCTACGGCGTGGACCAGCTTGGCGCCGTCGCGGGCGATGCCGCCGTGCTCGTATTGCCGGCCGACGATGAAGCCGGTGATGTTCTGGAGGAATACAATTGGTATCCGGCGGACGGTGCACAGCTCGATGAAGTGCGCGGCCTTGAGCGACGACTCGGAGAACAACACGCCGTTGTTACCGATTATCCCCACCGGGTAGCCCATTATGCGGGCGAAGCCGCAGACGATGGTGGGCGCGTAGAGCTCCTTGAAGTCGTGCCAGCGCGAGCCGTCCACGACGCGGGCGATGACCTCGCGGATGTCGTAGGATTGGTGGACGTTGGGGGGGATGATGCCGTAAAGCTCTTCGGCGTCGTAGTAGGGGTCCTCGGGTGCCGCGCGGCCCAGCTCGTAGCGGCGCGGCGCCTCGAGGTTGGCGACGACGTTGCGGCAGAGCTCGAGCGCGTGCCGGTCGTTCTGGGCGTAGTGGTCGGCGACGCCCGAGATGCGGCAGTGGACGTCGGCGCCGCCCAGCTCCTCCGCGGTTACCTCCTCGCCGGTCGCGGCCTTCACCAGCGGCGGCCCGCCGATGAAGATCGTCCCCTGCTTGCGGACGATGATGGCCTCGTCGGACATCGCCGGCTGATACGCGCCGCCGGCGGTGCACGAGCCCATCACGCAGGCGATCTGGGGGATGTTCAGCGCGCTCAGGCGCGCCTGGTTGTAGAAGATGCGGCCGAAGTGGTCGCGGTCCGGGAACGTCCCCTCTTGGAGCGGCAGGAAGATGCCGCCGGAGTCCACGAGGTAGATGCAGGGGAGGCGGTTCTGGAGCGCGACCTCCTGGGCGCGGACGTGCTTCTTGATGGTAATGGGGAAGTACGTCCCGCCCTTGACGGTGGCGTCGTTGGCGACGACGAGGACCTCGCGGCCGTGGACGACGCCGACGCCGGTTACGAGGCCCGCCGCGGGCGCCTCGTTGTCGTATATATCCCACGCGGCGAGGGGGCTGAACTCCAGGAACGGCGTGTTCGGGTCGAAGAGGGCCTTGAGGCGCTCGCGCACGAGCAGTTTGCCGCGCTTGACGTGGCGCTCCCGCTGGCCCGCCGGGCCCATCTCGCGGACGCGCGCCAGCCGCTCGCGGTATTCGGCGACGACGGCGAGGTTCACCTCCCGGTTCTTCTTGAACTCGGCGCTCGTAGTATCTACCTTGGACTCGAGGCGGAACATAATTTATGTAAGGCCTTTCGTAGGGGCGATTGGCAAATCGCACTCACAAGAGCTGTTAACGGAACACGGCCGTTACGTTGTCGCGGCGTTCGCATCGCGTCGCCGGATTATAATCGTCGTCGCGCCACCGCGCCGGGTTTTCTTGCACGTAAAACCGCGCCCGCGCCAACTCGTCGTCGTCCCGTATTATACGTTCATAATAATTGCGTTGCCAGACGGGTGCGCCGGGCGTTTTCCGAATCGCGTTGACCCTCCGCGTAACCGCCCCTTTATAACCCACTACAAACGACGTTAATGAACGGCGAGCTGGGCCCCGCGGGGGATAATCCGGTTGTTGTAGGGGCGACTGGCCAGTCGCCCCTACATCGTCGCCGGAAAGATCGGGTTTGATAACGACGACGCCGTGGACGTGGTTCGGCATTACCACGAACGCGTCCAGTTCTATTTCGTCGCGTAACGCCGCCGAGCGACGCCATTCGGCCGCGGCGGCTTCGCCTAAGGGGTTCAACGATACGGTGCCGTTCGAGTTAACCTTTCCCAATATGCACCGGCGTCCGGAAATGCACAACGTTACGAAATACGCGCCGGGCGCGGCGTAATCAAAGCGGGGAAGGCGGATGGACCGCCGGCGATGTTTTTCCGCGTCGTATTTCATTTAGCTTTCCGCGGGCCGATATAAATGTCGGCCCCTACATCAACCTCGCTACGCTGCCACCGCCTTATGCCCGTAGCAGATGATGCCGGCGTCGCCCTCCTCGGAGAGCTTGCGGAACTCCAACTTCACCGGCATCCCGGCCTTGACGTCGTCGAGCGGCACGTCCACGATTTGGGCCATCAGGCGGACGCCGCCGGCGAGCTCGACGATGCCGAGCGCGTACGGCACTTCGTTCGCGAAGTCGCTCGGGCCGATGCGGATGATGGTATAGGTTACGACGGTGCCCTCGTCGCCGAGCGTCGCCGTCTCGAACGCGCGCGCGCCACAGCCCGCGCATATGAGCCGCGGCGGATAATATGTCTTGCCGCACGCCGAGCACTTGTTCGCTTCCAGCCGGTAACGCTGAGGTATCTCTCTGGTGTATCGAGCCGAAGGCATTTACGCCACCTCCAATATGTGCACGACCGCGGAGCCGCCGGAGCCGCCCATATTCTGCGTCAGGCCGCGCCGGGCACCTTTTATTTGCCGCTCGCCGGCGTCGCCGCGGAGCTGTTTGACGATCTCCATTATTTGCGCCACGCCCGTCGCGCCGACCGGGTGGCCCTTGGCCTTCAGGCCGCCGGAGGTGTTGACCGGGATGTCGCCTCCGCGCGCGGTCCGGCCCGCGAGCGTCGCCTCGCCGCCCTTCCCCTTCGGGACAAGGCCGAGCGCCTCCAGCACGCATATCTCCGCGATCGTGAAGCAGTCGTGGACCTCGAAGAGGTCTATGTCCTCGGCCGCGACGCCGGCCATCTTAAACGCCCGGGCCGCGGCCGCGGCGGTGGACGCGAGCCAGGTGATGTCCTCGCGCTGGCTGAGCTGGATGGTGTCGGTGGCGTGGCCCACGCCGGCGATTCTGACGGGTTGCTTCTTGCTTAGCTTCGCCGCGAGCTCGAGCGGGCAAAGGATGGCCGCGGCGGCGCCGTCGGTGACGGGCGAGCAGTCGAGAAGGTGGAGCGGGTCCGCGACCATCACCGACGAGAGGACCCGCTCGACGGTTATCTCGAAGGGGTATTGGGCGATGGGATTGAGGGCGCCGTTGGCGTGGTTCTTGACCGCGACCTGCGCGAGCATCTCCGGCGTCGTGCCGTAGCGGTCGAAGTGCGCCCGGGCGATCATCGCGTAGAGGCCGGGGAACGTGGCGCCGTGGTAGCACTCGTATTCGGCGTCCGCGGCGGTTCCCAGGGCGAAGGTCGCGTCGCCGCCGGAGACGTCCGTCATCTTCTCCACG
>CAZJNB010000156.1:0-5415 GCA_964547385.1 uncultured bacterium | reverse complement strand
GTTTTCCCGTCGCGCGAGCCCTTCGGCGACCAAATACCGCGCGAGTTGGACGCGCCGGTATTGGCCCGCCGGCGGCGGCGAGAGGGACGTTAGGAGGGAGCCGGCCTCCGGGAAGAACGAGAACAAGTGGGTCGCGATGCCGCGGTCGTGCGCCGTTTGAATCGTCGCGACCATCTCCTCTTCGCTCTCGCCCAGGCCGACGATGAGGTGGACGCCGACTTTCCCTTCGCCGAAGACCTCGACGGCCCGAGCCAACGCCTCCCAATACCGCTCCCACGTGTGCGGGCCCCCGACGCCCGGGCCGCGGTATTTGGAAAACAGCGCCGGCGTCGCCGCGTCCACCGCGACGCCGATGCGGTCGGCGCCGTTCTCCCGGAAGCGGCGGAAGCCGTCGTCGGGCAACGCCGTCGGCGCCGCGAGGATCGAGAGCGGGACGTCCGCCGCCTGTTTAATCGCCCGCATCACCGCCACCGTTCCGTCGGCCGACCTCGCGTTGGTGATCATCGAGACGCATACCCGTTTCACCTGGTCCATATTCTCGCAAAGCTTCTCGATAACCGCGGCGAGCGGGTAGACCTCCCACCGCACGCGGATGAAACTCTTCTCGGCGTAGCCGCCGGGCCTCTTCGTCGAGAGGCCGCAATAGGCACAGCTCGCCGCACAGCCCCCCTCGTACGTCAATAGGATGTTAACGCACGGCGACGACGCGTTCCGGTAGAAGCGGCCGCGCCGGAAGCCGAGGACCATCGCCGCCGCCTGGCTCAGCCTCACGTATTCCGGACTCTCTTCTCTCATCTTCGGGCTCCTCGACATCTTACGTCGTAATTAGCTATTCGCTCGGGCGGGGATATTGTTCATAGTAACGCCAACGAACAACAGGTGTCTTGCCAGCGGATTCGGAGGCCGAGGTCCTCGGCGGCGCGTATCGCCTCCTCCGACGGTATCGCGACGCGGTTGATGCCGCACGCCACCGCCCAGCGGTCGACCTCGGCGTCGCCGCGCGGGCGGGCGCACCCCAACGCCATCGGCGTCGCCGGCATCTCGAGCCGTGCCGTGGCGATAACGCGCGCGACTTCGGCCGCGGCCGGCGGCGACACGTCCGCCATCGGCGTCCCCGGCAACGGCATAAGGCTCACGATGACGACGACTTCGGCCGGGAAGTCTTTTATTATCTCCAGCGCCCGGTATTCGCCTACGACCTTCCCGTAGTCCAAGCCTACGACGACGTGGGGGACCGTCGGCAGCGCCGCCGCGGCGAACGCCGCCAACGTCGCCGTTATATCTTCGACGCCGCGGTCGGTATGATAAACCCTCTTAAGCGTGCCGTCGTCGCCGATTACGTCCACCAGCGCCTGGTCAACGCCCGCGTCTTTGAGCTCCAGCGCCGTCGCGAGGTTAACGGAGCCGCCGTGAATTGATATGAAAAGGCCCGTCGCCTCCTTTACGTGCTTTATGGCCGCGGCGAATTCCCGCCAGGGGACCGTTCCGTCTTCGCGCAGGCCGCCGCTCAAAAGACAGCCGACGTTACCCGCGGCCTTCAATTTATAACACGTCTCGACTAACGCCGCCGGCGTCGCCGCGGCGAGCATCGGCTCGAGTAGTTTCCCCCGGCAGTGGTCGCACCCCAGCGCGCAGTAGCTCCCGCTCAAAGAGACCGCGGCGTATTTCCCCCGCCGCCCGTCGTAGGAGAACATCCCCGGGACGTAGAAGGTGATGTTTCGGCCGAAGTGTCGCCGCGAAATTTCCCGCGCCCTCGCCGCTAAGGTCTCGAGCTCAGTCATAATATTCGGGGAACGAGACCCAACACCGTTTTAATACATTATCGAGGTCGCTCCACGCCGCCTCCAACAGCTCCCGGCGTCTCTTCGCCCGGGACAGCTCGTCGCCGTATATCTCCCGCCATTCGTCTTCGTATCGGGACAGTAGCCCGAGGTTATCGTCGCGGGCGGCCGCGGCGGCGACGCGGCCGGCGACTTCGCCGCAGACGACCGCCTGCGGGATGCCGCCGCCGGTGATGGCGTGCGTCTGGCCCGCGGCGTCGCCGACCAGGATGACGTTCCCGGCGACGGTCCGGCCCGGGCCGCCCACCGGGATAAGGCCGGCGGTTACCGCGAGCGGCTCGGGCCCGACCTTCCCCGCGCGCGCGAGCCGCTTCACGAACGCGTCGAGCTTTCCTTGGAGCGCGGGCCGGCGGCCGCGTTCCAGTCTAACGCCGACGCCGACGTTCGCCGTCTCCTTCTTGGGAAAGAGCCAGCCGTAGCCGCCGAAGAGCTCCGGCGTGAAGTAGATTTCCGTCCCGTCCATAGGGCTCGCGAGCGGCATCTCGTATTGTCGCGCGACGACGAAGTCCACGTTGGCTTCGTTTATCCAGGAGGCCACTGTGGACCTCGGGCCGTCGGCGCCGACGACTACCTTCGCGGCGACCGAAATCTCCTCGCGCCCCCGTTTCAACGTTACCTCGTCGCCGTCGCGGCCGATACAGCTCGTGTTGACCCACACCCGGGTGCCCTCTTTTTGGGCCTCGCGCGCGAGCATCTGGTCGAACCGCGCGCGGTCCAAGATGAAGCCGGGCGAGTTGAACGTGCGCTCCTCGCCGCCGGGGAGATAGACTTTCGTCGTGCTAACTTCCCGGGCCACGCAGGCCGGCGGAAGGGCCACCGTCTCGGCCAACATCCTCGGGACGAACTCGGCGCACCGGACCGGCCGGCCGATGACCTCCCGCTTCTCGACGAGCAGGACCTTCGCCGCCGCGCGCGCCGCGGCCTTCGCCGCGGAAGAGCCCGCCGGGCCCGCGCCCACAATTAAAACGTCATAGAACATCGAGGACTTTCTTCAGTAACGGAATGTTCAAGGCGGTCTCGCTTTCGAAGCGGCCGCGGTAGGCGTCGGCCGCGCGGCCCAGGTCGAAACAGGTCTCGTTGTCGATGTTGACCAGGACCCCCGCCAGCGCCGCGGCCGCGAAGTCTTCCATATGTTTTACGTAGAACGATTCACAACAACAGCCGATGTAGGAGCCGGCGCCGTTTTCTTTCAACTGCCCGAGCGTCTTCTTGAGGTCCTCGAAGTCCGTAATCGTGGTAACGCCGAGGCCGTGCTCGCGCGCGAGGCGATAGGCGTCGCCGACGCCGCATCCCTCGCACTCGACGCATTCCTTGCGGTGGCGATATTCACACGTAAGCGGCTTGGCGCAATAAGGCACCAGGAGGCAACTCGGCCTCTTGTTTATAACCTCGGCGAAGGAGCCGTTCACGAGGAACACGTCGTTTATCTGGCGCGGCGGGACGCCGAACGCGACGAGGTTCAATTTTTCGCTCGCGGCCGCGATTATCGCGACGAAGTCGCCCGGGCCTACGCCCGCGATGTGGACCCGACGCGTCGCAAAGAAGTCGCCGATTTTGCCGGCGACGACCTTTTCGTCCAGCGGCGTGTCTTTTAATAACGCCTCCAGCTCGAGTATCGCCCGCGGTGGCGAGGCGAAGAGGTCGCCCGTAATCAACGCGCTCCGAATCGCCCGGGCCCGGAGGTCCACGGTGAGAACGACCTTAATTGTCCCCCCCGGCGTCGCCCGGCTGACCACGACCGTCGGCCGGCCGTCGGCGGGGAGTTTTACTTTATCGACCCAGCTCGCCGCCGCGAAGGCGCTACGCCGCTCCTCGAACGTACGCTCCTCTTCCTCACAGAGCCCCCCCTCGACCAGGGTGATTCCAAAGGCCGCCTCGACGTTCTCCTTTATTAACGCCTTTAACCTCTCCCGCGCCGGGACGTATCCCAACTCCCGCCTAAGGCACGTTACGCGCTCTCGGGCCGACGCCAGCTCTCGCTTCTTGAGCTTCTCCACCGGTATCCGGAGCGCCCGCATCATCGTCGCGACGTCGAAGTCGACGAGCAGGGTGCCCTGGAACAGAAAGGCGCCGTCCCGCTCGGTCCCGCCGGTCCCCGATATCTTCCGGCCGTCGACCTCCACGTCGTTGCGCGGCCGAAACCGCGCCTCGAGCCCCAACGCGTTCAGCGTCTTGATTATCGGCTCCGAGAGCCGGCGGAAGAGTTGGGGGCCGGCGACGCCGGCGCCGAAGAAGCTCTTGTCGCTGATTATCTCCCACCCGAGTTGCGTCCGGTCGAAGAAGATGGCGCCGCCGCCGGTAAGGCGCCGGTTGACGTCGATACCCTCCGCACGGCAGAAGTCGAGCCGCACCTCTTGCCCGAGCGATTGGTGATAGCCGACCAGAACGGCCGGCGGCTCGAATTGTAGGAGGCGGAGGGTGGGGGGCGCGACGCCGCGGGCCTTCGCCTCCAGGAGAACGTCGTCCAGCGCGATGTTCTCCGCGGCGCCGAGGTGCCCGGTATCGAGAAGTCGCCACTTCATTTGCGTAGGAGGATTGGCCTCCGCTCGGACGCGTTACTAAAATGGATTATAATATACCGGCGTAGGTGATGCAACGCCGGCGCGGCTTTGAAGGCCGCGCCGGCCTGGGGGTAAATTAGCGTCCTTTATCGGCGTCGCTCGAGCCGTATCGTCCGGCCGGCGCCCCAGCGGTATACGGCCTCGATGGCCGCGGCGGCGGCGACCATCGCGACCAGGACCCATATCGTCCCGGGCTCCAGGCGCGCCGTCTCCCAGATGAGCGCGGCGAGCGCCAGCAGGCAGAGCACTATGCCCAGGACCGCGAGCGCCGCGTTCACTCGCGTCCGCCCGCACAGCCGGAAGCTGGCCGCGTTCACCGCGGCGAATATTATTAGAAAACACGCGCTCCCCATAACCGCGATCCGGGAGAGGTCGAAGAGGTTCGCGATGACCAGCGTCAGCGCCGCCGATATCAAGAGCCCCTCCACCGGCTTCTTCCAGACCTTCTTCTCGAGCGCCTTGGGCAGTTCGCCGTCCTTCGCGATAACGTAGCTTACCCGGGTGACGCCGTAGAGGGTGGCGTTGAGCGCCGACGCGGTAGAGGCGAGCGCCGCGACCGCGATCAAGACGAAACCGGTCCTCCCCAGGAACGGCTCCGCGGCGACGGCGAGGGCGTAGTCCTTGGCCGCGACGATATCGGCCTGGGCCAAGTTCCCCACCGCGACGAACGCGATCGCGACGTAGAGAAGGAGCACGAAGCCGACCGCGGCGAAGTACGCGCGCGGCAGCGTTCGCTTAGGTTCGCGGACGTCTTGGGCGGCGTTCGCGATAAGCTCGAAACCCTCGTAGGCGACGAAGATGACCATCCCACCGGCGAGCAGTTGCCGCGGCGCCGCCCACGTCGCCGGCGCCAAACGGGCCGCCTCCACGCCCCAGACGCCCACGCCGATGAAGACCAGCAGGATGCCGACCTTCAGGGCTACGATGCCGAGTTCGGCCTTCCCCACCGCGTTCGCCCCCACCAAGTTCAACGCCGTCATCGCGACGACTACCGCCGTTATGAAAACGTGTTT
>CAZJNB010000155.1:0-5457 GCA_964547385.1 uncultured bacterium | reverse complement strand
GTGTAGTCGTCGTAGCTCGCGAGGTCCTGCTGGACGACGTTATATGCCCGCGCGGCGATATCCGCGTCCGTCAGCGCGAAGCCGTTTAGCGCCGCGGCGCCGAAGACGGCGCAAGCTAAGCCGGACGAAACCCTTACCATAGAACTTCCCGCCTTTCGAGGATGTGGCCTAACTAACCGTGCGCCGCGAGCCAGTTGTCGCCCACGCCGACGTGGACTTCCAGCGGCACCGTGAGCGTCGCCACCGCCGCCATCTCCTCCTTGACTATCGCCGCCAACTTCTTCACGTCGCCCGGGGCGACCTCGAGCAGAAGCTCGTCGTGAATAGTGAGCAGCATCGCCGCGTCCAGCTCCTCGGCGCCCAGGCGGCGCTCGAGCGCCACCATCGCGAGCTTGAGGATGTCCGCCGCGGTCCCCTGGATGGGCATATTGACGGCGACGCGCTCCGCCGCGGCGCGCGCGCGGTTGTCCGGCGAATCAATGTCCGGAACGTAGCGGCGGCGCCCGAGGACCGTCTGCACGAAGCCCTCCTGGCGCGCCCGCTCGATCTGCTCGTCAATATAACGCCGCACGCCCGGGTAGCGGCCGAAATACTTCTCGATATACGCCTGCGCCTCCTTGACGGCCAGGCCCGTCTCGCGCGCGAGCCGGCGCGGGCCCATCTTATACGCCAGGCCGAAGTTGATGGCCTTCGCGAGGGTCCGCTGTTCCCGGCTCACCGCGTCGAAGGCGACGTCGAAAAGCTCCGCCGCGGTCGCCGCGTGGATGTCCTTTCCCGCGGCGAACGCCGCCTTTAACCCCGGGTCGTCGGCGACGTGCGCCAGTATCCTGAGCTCCACCTGGGCGTAGTCCGCGGAGAGGAACTTCTTGGCCGCCGCCGGGACGAAGCACTTCCGAATCTCGGCGCCCAACTCGGTCCGTATCGGGATGTTCTGGAGGTTGGGCTCGGCGGAGCTCAGGCGCCCCGTCGCCGTCGCGGCCTGGTGGAACGTCGTGTGTATCCGGTCGTTTTCGTCCGCGAGCGTCGGCAAGACGTCCACGTACGTGTTCTTCAGCTTCGCGAGCTCCCGATACGCCAGGACCTTCGCCGGCAGTGGGTGTTCCGCGGCAAGCTCCTCCAGGACGTCCGCCGCGGTCGAGTAGCCGGTCTTCGTCTTGCGCCGCGGCTTGAGCCCCAGCCGCTCGAACAGGACCTCGCGGAGCTGGAGCGGCGAGTTGGGGTTGAACTCGCCGCCGGCGAGCTCGAAAAGCTCGGCCGCCGCCTCCTTTAAATATTTCTCGAAGCGGCGCGCGAGCCGGGCGAAGCCGCGCCGGTCGATGCGGATGCCCCGCGCCTCCAGCGCCGCCAGCACCGGCGCCAGCGGCACCTCGAGCCGCCGGTAGAGCTCCGCCATCCCCTGCGCCGCCAACAGCTCGTCCAGCGAGCTGGCCAACGCCGCCGCCGCGGTAGCCCGCGCCGCGGCCACGTCGGCCGTATCCGCGCCGAAGTCGAGCCGGCCGGCGTCGTTCGCCGTCGGGAGGGGACGCTTCAGATACTCGAAGGTTAGGTCCTCCAAACGGTAGTTCACCCGTTCCGGGTTGAGGAGATACGCCGCGAGCATCGTGTCGCCGTCGAAGACGACGCCGGCGCCCAGCAAGTGGATCATCCGTTTGGTGTCGTGCGCGGCGAGCGGCAACTCGAGTTCCTGGGAGAGTTGTATCAACTTGACCGCCACCTCGCCCGCGGAACCATCGAGGAGCGTAACCGCGCCGTCCGCTTTTGCGACGGCGACGCCTGCGAAGTCGCCGCGCCGCAGAAACGGCTCCGCGGCGAGCCACCCCTCGGGCGCCCGGGCCGCGCCCTTCACGAAGTCCTCGGCCGAGACCGCCGCGGCGGCGAGCTCAGCCGCCGGCGGCGCCGCGAGCGCCAGGTCCTCAGCGAGCCTCTTGAGCTCGTATTCGGCGACGAACGCGCCGAGCGCGTCTTCGTCGCGCGGCTTCGGCTCGAGCGCCTTATTATCAAATCCCAACTCGAGGGTGTCTTGGAGTGTAACTAACTTGCGCGAGAGCTCGGCCGCTTCTCGGCTGCGCGCGAGGGCCTTTTGAACCCGCGGCGGCGTTATCTCTTCCAGATGCGCGTAGATCCCTTCGAGCGAGCCGTACGTCGCGAGTAACTTCCGTGCGGTCTTCTCACCTATGCCGGCGACGCCCGGGATGTTGTCGGCGCTGTCGCCCGCGAGCGCGAGAAGGTCCGGGACCGCCGGCGGCGGCACCCCCAGCTTCGCGGCCACCGCCTTCTCGTCCATCTCCGCTATGTCCGAGACGCCGGTCCTGGGCGCCAACACCTTCACGCCGGCGCCCACGAGCGACATTAAATCCTTGTCGCCCGAGAGGATGAGGACCTCGTCGAAGTCGCCCGCGGCCGCGCGCCGGGCCAGCGTCGCGACCACGTCGTCGGCCTCCATCCCGGGCACCTCGATTACGGCCAAGCCGAGGTCGCGGGCGAACTCTTTTATCGGCTCGATTTGGGCGACGAGCTCGTCGGGCGCCGCCTTGCGGGTCGCCTTGTAATCGGCGTAGAGCTCCTCCCGGAAGGAGGGTCCGCCACCCTCCAGCGCTACCGCGACGTGCGTCGGCTTATAGGCCGCGAGCGCTTTGAGCAACATCCGGGCGAAGCCGAAGATCGCCGAGGTGTTCCGGCCGTCCGCGGTGCGCAGCGGCCTGCCGATGAGCGCGTAATGCGCCCGGAAGACCAGGTTCATTGCGTCCACGACCAGGAGACGACTTCGGCCACTCACGTCTGTAAGATAAACTAAGGCGTCAACTAAGTCAAGCCCCGGCGCCCCGGCCGTCGCGGAATTCCCCTTTCGCCTGTAACTTGCCTTATGTTAATATGCAAGCGTAACCGGGCGTCGCCTCGTGGGGGGAGGAGACGCGGACTTCCCGGAATTCCCCCCGGAAACAACCAGAGGTGGTTCGATTATGGCGGGTGGGAAACGGCTCTTTAAGGGCCTGGTAATAGTTATCCTCGGCGCCCTTCTGGGTACGATGGTGGGAGAGCTTTTGGCCGCATACCTACCGGCGGGGGCCGTGAAGAGCTTCTTCCTCAAGAGTATTACTTTCGGCCTGGAACCCTCGACGTTGAACCTTCATATCTTGACCTTCACCGTCGGCCTTATTTTGAAGATTAACATCCTCACCGTTATCGGCGTTATATTCGCCGGCATACTCCTCTACCGACTTTAGCTGACGGGAAGGCCGCGGCCCGAGCCCGACGTGGACGCGAAATACAACGACGCCGTTATCTTCCTAATCACCGCGGCGGCGGCGTTGCTCGGCGCGTGCGGCGCGCCGCCGGCCGCCGCGCCTACGCCCTTCACGATAACGCACCGCGGGGCGCCGGTGGGATGGGTTACCCGCCTCGAGCTCGGACGCCGCGCCGACGCGGACGGTCCGTTCCTATTAGCCAAGTGCGAACTCCGGCTACGCGTTTGGGCCGACGGCCGCGGCGTCCAGAACGAAGCGCTCGAGCTGGTCGCCGCGCGCCGTCCCGGGCGACCCGTATATTACATCCGGGGGCGGTGGCCCGGCGGCGAGTTTTGGTTTCGGCGCGGCGCCGCGTGGCGCCTAATCCGGCGGGGCGTTTTCGGCAACGCCGCGGCGTCGCGCGGCGTCGCGATGCCCGTGGCGTTCACCTTCCGCGGCATCCCGCTGCCGCTGACGGCATCCGCGCCGCCGCCCGGCTCGGGCGTCGTTACGACCTTGGAGCTGACTGACGGCACGACGCGCACCTGGCTCGGGCGGGGCGACGGCCGACGGTGGAACGGAACAGACGCGGGCGATCACCTAAGAGTTTCTTTCGGCCCCGGCGGCGAGGTCGAAAACGCCGTGGGGAGCGGCGGCTTGGTTCTGGCCGCCGCGGCGGCGCCCATAGCGGAGGAGACGAGTTTCGTCTATCAAAGGCCTCCCATCATCTACCTCCCTTATATCATCGGCCGCGGTCCCGCGGCCGCCCGGCTCGAGCTGCCGTTGACGGTAGCGCTTTCGCCGTGCCCGTCCGCTAACGAGCTGGCTCGGGCGGCGTCTCTCTTCGACGGGGAAGCGACCGGGCGATACTTATCGGGCACCTTTACCTTCGAGGCGGCGGCCGCCGCGCCGCTCCGGTCGCCCGGCGCCGGCCTCGACGACGACGCCGAACAATTTGCCCTGACGCCGTGGGGGACGTGGCCTATGCTCGCGGGCGAGGGGGAGTTGACCCGTATGGCCGCGGCGTATCGCGCGGAGGGAAAGCGCGCGGCGTTCGTTACCGGCCTGGGCCTCTTCGCCGGCAACCTCGTAGCGCCGTATTCTTGGCTCGAGGTAGAGGGGGAGGCCGTCGCGGCGCCCGGGCGGCCGACCCCTACGGCGCGCGTCCCGCTGGCCGTTGGCGAACGGTCGCTACGTATTACTAAGCTCTCTTGGGACGGCGAGGCCAACTTCGAGGGAGGCCGCCGACGCCGTTCGGTTGGCGCGACGCCGGCGTTGGCCGCCGGCACGGAACTCAGCTACCGCATATTTTACCGCGGCTCGGCCGCGGGCCGCATCACCGCGCGCGTCGAGGAAGAGGGGACGGCCGGCGCGGTCGTACGCGTTCGCGGCGACGTCTTCGGCGCTCCCTTCGAAAGCACGCAGACGCCCGTATTTTCGGGCCTGGGGCCGGCGCCGGCCGGGCCGTCGGCGTTGGCCGCCCTCGTGGCGTTAGGCCCGGCCGTCGCGACCGCCGACGAGGGGACGCCGCCACCCTACGAGTTCTGCTTTCCGCTCGCGGCCCGCCGGGCCGTAGCGCGGGTGAGGTGGCGAGGGGTGAAAGCGGTGGTGGCGGGAAGGGAACGTCGCCTTTGTCGCAGCTACGAAGTCACCGGCGGAACGTTGGCGGCGTATTATACCTACGACGGCGTCCTGGCCCGGCTGGAGCAACCGCCCTTCCGCGTGGACCTCGAGGAGTTCCCGGTAATTAAAAAGAGGCCGGCGTTCGTGGAAGCCGTTACGGCCCCGCCAGCGACGGCCCCCGCAGAAGAGCCGCCGGCCGCGGCCGCCGCGGAGGACGCGCGGTGAAGGCGGTGGTCCTGGCCGCGGGCCGCTCGACGCGCGCCCACCCGCTCACCCTCACGCGGCCCAAGCCGGTGCTGCCGCTGTTGGGCGAGCCGCTCGCGGCGCATACCCTTCGGGCACTCGCGCCGCACGTCGAGGAAGCCGTCCTCGTCGTCGCCTACCGCCAAGAGATGGTGCGCGCCGCGTTCAGCGACGACTTCGCGGGCGTCCGCCTTCGCTACGTGGAACAACGCGAGCCGCGGGGGACCGGCGACGCGGTCGCCGCGGCGCAACACGCCGTCGCCGGCGACTTCCTCGTAGTCAACGGCGACGACTGCTACGCGCCGGCGGACATCGCCGCGGTGGCGGCGGCCGCCGGCGCCGCGCTCTTGGGCGTGCCGGTGGGTTC
>CAZJNB010000154.1:0-5465 GCA_964547385.1 uncultured bacterium | reverse complement strand
GGTGCTGGCAGAGCTCGAGACGCTGGGGATTACGTGCGAGGAGCGGCGGGAGGACGGCTAACGTGCCCGGCGATATACCAATACCCCCCGGAAGAATTGAACGAAAGAAAAAAGCCGGCCTTCGGGCCGGCTTGGTCGTTCGCCACAGCTATTAGCCGCAGCAACCGCCCTTCTTCTCTTCGCCGCCCGTGTATTTACCCGGGTCGGCCTCGAACGCGGTCTTGCAGGCCGGCGCGCAGAAGTAATACTTCTGGCCTTTGTGCTCGGCCGTAGTCGCGGCCGTGCCCTCGTCAACTTCCATACCACATACGGGGTCCTTCGCCATTATTAACCTCCTTTCGTCGTTAGCGGTTATCGCTATACTGTTATACCCAACGTTATGACTTTAGGCCTTCCGGCTCGATAAAGAGCAGGTCTTCGTTTTCGCGGAGCCACCGTTCCTCGGCGGCGTAGGCCGGGTAATACCGCGCTAATAAATTCCAGAAACGTTTGTTATGGCGCAACACCTTTACGTGCACGAGCTCGTGGCCGACGAGGTAGCGGATTACGGCCGGCGGCGCCATCGCGACGCGGAAGTTGAAGTTCAGGTTGCCCGCGCTCGAGCAACTCGCCCACCGCGTCCGTTGGTCGCGGATGAAGATGCGGCCGTAGCGGACGCCTAGGCGGGCGCTCTCCGCCGCCGCCAGCGGCGTAATTATCGCCCGGGCCCGCCGCCGGAGCCATTTGCCGACGGCCGCGGCGAGCGCCGCGCCGTCCGGCGGCGGAACGTTCACCGTAATCTGGCGGTCGGCCACGGCAACGGCGCCCCGGCGCCCCGGCCCGGGCACCCGCCGCAGTGTATACTCCCGGCCGAGGTATAGGAAGGGCCCGCCGTCGCGAAGGCGCCTTTTGTCGCGAAGGCGTTTTCGAACCGCGTACTCCTCTAGACGCCGGCGTATCCACCGTTCTTTGACCGCGAGGATGGCGTCGAGGCCGGCGTCGTCGAAACGCCGCGGAAGAACGACGACCAAACCGTCCCGGGCGCTGAACTCGAGACGCCAACGGCGCGCGCGGTCGCTTCGCTTTACGCGATACGACAAACGTCGGCCCGCAACTACGGCCTGTCGGACGACTACCGCCGGCTCAGCCGGCGGGAAGAGGTGCTCTTGCATACTACAACCTCTCCCTTTCACGGCGGACCGTCTAAATCCGGCCATTATTATCGAAAGTTGTCGCCAAGGCGCTTTAAAAAAACCGCGGCGAATATACTCCGCAAGATAATCGCCGCGTCCAAGAGAACGTTCTGGTTTTTAACGTAATAGAAGTCGAACTCCAGCTCACGCCGGGCCGGCGCGCCCTCGCGCAACATCACGAGCCACAAGCCGGTCAGCCCCGGCTTTACCCTATAACGATAACGCCGCCACCCCATATGCGCCCGGGCCTCGTCGTAAGAGTAAGGGCGGGGGCCTACGACGCTCATATAACCCGCGAGCACCGATAATATATGTGGGAGGCGGTATAACCGCGTCCGCGTCAATTGGCGGCCTAGCCACCCGCCGTCGGCGCGAAGTTCCCGCCGGACGAACGGGACGCCGCCCCGGCCCATCGTAACGACGCGCGTGAACGGCGCCGCCGACGTCGAGGCGGCGGCCGCGAGCGTCAAAACGGCGAGGAGGGGAAGCCACCCGGGCGCCGTCGCGACTACGACGGCAAGGTCGCCGACGCGCTTGACGAGCCGCTTGACAGGCTGGAACGGCGGGTCTATCAAATCTACCAGCGGGACGTCGGCGATGGATTTCAGCTCGGCGCGGCCCGCTACCGTCTCTAACGGGCCGTAGATTACGCGAAAAGCCGCGCCGGTTCCTTCGCAGGCCATCGCGAGCTCGAGGATTCGCTCGGGCGCGAGCGTCGGCTTCGCGACGATCACTTCGTCGGCGTATCGCGTTGCGACCAAGCGGGGGAGCTCCGCCAGCGGCCCCAAATACGTGCCTTCCTCGAAAGTCTCGGGCGCCTCGTCGTCCACGGCGCCGACGAAGTCGTAACCCAAGGCCGGGAATTGTAACATTCGCCGCGCGACCGAGCGACCGGCCTCCCCGGCCCCCACGACGATAACCTGCGTCTTGTAATAACCCCGCCGGAACATCGCGACTTTGAGCATTCGCAGGCCGTAACGGTAGGCAAGTGAGAGGGGGAACGCGGTCGCGAAAAAGAGCGCCATTACCGCCCGCGAGAACTCGAACTTGACGAGGTAGGAAGCCGCCATACAGGCGACCGCGACCAACGCTGCGGCGCGGAAGGCCTTCATCGCCTCCGCCATAAAAGAAGCCGCCCGGCCGGTCCTATACAGGCCCGCACAAGCGAAGGTACCGAGCCATAACAACGCCACGGCAATCGTCGCCCGTTGGTAGACGACGAGCGGATGCCATATGGGCCCTAAAAACGCCGAAAGCGGCCCCGCCCGGAGCCAATAGACGCCGTGGACGGCCGCGATGACGATGGCAACATCGCCGATTACGTATAATGTCGGAAAGAGCAAGTCGTAGCGGCGACGGCTTAGGAGGCCCGCGGCGCCGCCGGCCGCGAAAACAAGCGCCCGCACCGCCAGGGCCGGAACTACCACCGTCGCGAGCGCCGGGTCGCGGCCAAGTGCCGCCGCCAAGAAGGGAATCGTCGTTACGAGGAAGAGGCCCGCGGCTACCGCCGCCGCTAGGGCCGCGGGGCGCCACCACATCGCCGCAACGGCGAACGGCAAAATGCTCGCCACAAACACAACCTGTAACTTCAAAGATTGAGGCGTATACGTATCCGAAAAAACCATCTCCGGGAAACGACGGTAAATACGCGCCCGCCAATAAGCCCGGCGGAGCTTGAGCGCGAAATACCGCCGCCACCGGCTCGGGTGCCGGTGATAGACGACGGCGTCGCCGCAGAATACCATCTTGTAGCCGCGGCGCGCGAGTTTAAACGATAGGTCCACGTCCTCGTGGTCGGCGAGCGGGAAGTGGGGGTCGAAGCCCCCTACCGCCCGAAACGCCGCCGCGCGGATAGCCGCCGAATAGGAGTCCACGAACGCAACATAGCGCGTTCGCGCGAGGCGGCGGTAACGTTCCTCGAATTCGAGCTGGGCGAAGCGCGCGGACCATCGCCGCTGGCGCGTCCGGTAGACCCCTTTGGCGGCCGCGACGCCCTCGTCTTTCCGCAACGGCCGCGTGAGGGCGGCCAGCCAATCGGTTGCCGGCTCGCAATCGGCGTCCACGAAGACCAGGATATCGCCGCGGGCCGCGCGCGCCCCCCGGTTGCGGGCCGCGCCCGGGCCGGCGTGCGCTTGCTCTATCACGCGTACGCCGTCGAAAGCACGGGCCCGCGCCGCGGTATCATCATCCGAACCATCGTCAACGACGATGACCTCGGTCGCCGCGGCGACGCCCTCCTGGCGCTCGAGGGCGGCGAGCAACTTAGATACGGTAGCGCCGGCGTTATACGCCGGCACGATGACCGAAATAATTTCCGGCTCGTTATTCGTAAGCCACCTGTTGCGCGTCGACCTTGTCGATGTAAAGGACGGCGTTGCCGATAAACTTCACCCGGAATTCGCACACCGCCTTCTCGTTAAGGTTGAAGTCAAGGGCGAAATCCCGGTATCCTTCGCCCTCGCTCAAGGCGCCGGCGCCGAGCACCTTGGTGGCGATGGCCTGCGGCGCTCCCTTCGTGCCCGCCGGCTTAGCCGCGACTTCTATCTCCGCCACCGGCTTCGCCGAGCCGCCGCCGCCGTCGACGCGTAAAAAGAAATGGGCCCGGTAATCACCGCGCTCGAATACTTCATAAGGCCCCCAAAGAACGGTCTTCTCGTAGACGTTATCGGCGGGCGAAACCCGCAAAGCCCGGCCGCCCGAAGCGAGCGCGTCCTTCGTAACAACGCCCAGATGATTTTCGCCGGCGGCCTCGGCCTCGAACGCCCACCACCGCCCGAGCCAACGCGGCTTTAGCCACGGATACGCGAAGACCGCCGCCGCGCTAAGCTCGGCGTCGCCCTTGCCCTCGTAACGTAGCCGGCAATTATCGCCGGTATCCGGTGCTTCAAAAGGAATCGTCAACTCAGCCGCGCCCTCGGCCGGGACCGAGGCCAAGACCTCGCCGCCCCCAACGACTTCAAGCTCTCCTTTGCCGGCCGACTTCAACGAGACGCGGACGGCACGCTCAGCGCCGCCGCCCGGCGGCGCGGGGAGCTCGAGCTCCCCCCCCGACGGCAACTTCACGCCGGCGTCGGCGCTCATTTCACACCATTCGCCGGCCGATACCCACACCGGCGTCGCGAACGCCAAATGCCCGTCCTCCGACGTCACCCGGAGATAATAATACGTAGCCACGCCGTCGTAACCGTCGTCTTGCCAGGAGAATTTAACGTAGCTCTCGCCCGCCGCCGCCGGCGCCGCGTAGACCGTATCGCCGCCGCGGATAACTTCCACCGATTTGATCTTTCCCTCGGTTGCGACTTCGACCTCCAGCGTCGGCGCGCCGGCTACCGGGATGACGCTCGCCATCGGCGCGCCCTCCACGCGGAAGTCGATGAAGTCCCGGTTGCCGGACGTGGCGTAGACGTGCCGGTTGTAGAGGGCGTCGAAAATCGCCGCGCGCGTGTTCTCCCGGGTTAAAAAGGCGGTAATACCGCCGGTATACCATAAGTGGCGGAAACGGCTGGGCGCGTGGTTTTGCCCGGGCGCGCCGTTATGATTATCGCCGCCGCCGACGAAGCCCAAGAGATAGTAGGAATTGAGGGCATCAACTATGCCGCCGCCGCGCCACATCCGCTGTTTCCAAAATGGGTTCCCCTCGTATTCCGAACAACCCCAGTGGGAGACGATTTCGACGTCGCGGTCGAAGGCCGGCTCGAGGTTGCCCCACCGGGCGCCGGCGAGGGTGTGGTGGGGTATCGCCACTACTTTGCCGGCGCGGTATTTGGCGAAAAGCTCCGAAGGTTTTCGCGTCCCCTCGGCCCGAGAGGAATAATATTTCCCCCGTTTCCCGCGCAAGAAGATACAGCGGTGGCCGTAGCCGCCGCTCCAGGTGTCGCTCGTCCACTCGTACGCGAGGAGCGTAACGAAGGCCGGCGGCTTGTTCTTGGCGTTGGCGATAGCGATAAAGGTAGGCCACTCTTTTTGGTAAAGGCACTCGGCGTGGTCCGTTAAAAACGTTACGTCCAGGAGGGCAACGTAGCGGCCGTAATCGAAGAACTCGTCGGGCTGGCGCATGCCGTCCGAGAAGGCCGAATGGCCGTGCTCGTCGCCCCAGAAGATACGGGTGTCCCACTTTTCGCGGCACACGACCGGGTTGCTCCGACCGACGAGGCCGCCCATCGCGCCGATGCGGTAGACGCCGGCCCGAGGCGCTTTGAAACCGCGCGCCTCGAGATAACTCCCCTTCATCTTGGCCTTCTTGGGCCCGGTTACGCCGTTGAGGACGAAGTTAATCTCGCCTTCCCAGGGCGT
>CAZJNB010000153.1:0-5466 GCA_964547385.1 uncultured bacterium | reverse complement strand
AAAGTCGAGCTGGCGGAGTAGGCCCGCGCGCGCGGGCTGGCGATAGTCTTGCTTGAGCGAACGGAAGATGCGCCCGCCGCGGCGCGGGGAGGGAAAGTGGTCGAAGAGGGTCCCGGCCGGGATGCGTTCCCAGCGAACGTCGCGCGCCGCGGCTACCGTCGCCGCGAAGAACGGCACCTCTTCGCCGTAGGCGCGGCAGAAGCCGCGATAAATGTCAACTTCGTCGCGGCCGAACTGGCCCCAGAAGACCGGCTTGTCCGGGGGAACCGGCCGCTGCCGGCCGCCGCCGGCCTGTCGCCGCGCCGCGAGGAACATCGCCGGCCACGCGACGCGTCGCGCGCTCAGGGCGAGCCGTGCCGCGACGCGGGCTATGCGGGCGGACCGCATCACCTCGAAGGGGACGCGCCGTGCCGCGAGCATACTCGCGAGAAAGTCCGGCCGCGGCGAGCCGTCGTCGGCGAATATTACCCGCGCCGGTTTATGGACCGAGATGATATGGTCCAAGACGAAGGCGAGTTTCACGTAACGTTGGAAGAAGCTGAAGAGGTCCGTCGCGGCCGCGGCGCCGACGGGGATACCCTGCCACGTTAGGAACGGCCGTCCGTCCGCGACGAACCATCGTTGGGCCATATCGGAGGCCAACCGGACGGTGCGGTCGGCCACGGCGTGGTCGAGCCCCTTCTCGCCGAGGGCCACGTCCGCTTCGTCGCCAACATATTCGTGCCATCCGAACGAGACCACGCGGCCCGCGAAGCGGCGCCGTCGGACCGCGGCCCACGTGGCATCGCTCCATACCAGCGCTATGGCCCCGGCGGCGATAACTTCTCCTTAAACATAGCCCATAATTGACGCGCGAAGCCGGTTTGTCGTTCGACGAGGATGCCGAAGAGCAAGACCGCCGGCACAAAAAGCACCAGCCGGGCGGCCAGTGTAACGAGGTCGCCGAGCGGTTGCCCGAGTGCCGGCGCCCACGCCCCCGCGACCGTGGTCCCGCCGTAGAAGGCCCCGACCAAAGCGGCGGCGACGACCGCGGGCGGCACTAAGAGATAGGCAAACGCGTTAGGGATGGTCCGCGCCGGCAGTCCGATAGCACGCCAGGCCAAGAGCTGCACCGCGCAGGCGAAGACGGCGAGGCCGGCAGAAGAACCCGCGGCGACGCCCGGTAGGCCCCAGCCGCGGTGGAGCGCCGCGAGCATAACGGCGACCCCCACGGCCAGGCCGCCGAGTTGGGCCGCGGCGATACTCTTGAACCTCCCGAGCGCGATGAGAATATGGCCCGCGCCCTGCGCGCCGCCCTGGCACGTTATGCCCACCAAGAGCGCCGCGGCTACCGGGACCGTCGGGCCGTAGGCCGGGAGCACATAGCGGATGAAGGGGATGAGCGTCAATACGACCATGCCGCCGATAGCCGCGACAAAGTAGGTGATGAAGAGGGACGGCTTCACCAAGAATTGCCCGAACGCCGAGAGGTCGCCGTCGCGCCGGAGGGCGTAGATGCGGGGTGCCATCGCCTGGCCGACGTTCATCGGCAGGAAGTAGACGAACGTTACGACGGTAACCGCGAGCATATAGTGGCCGAGGTCCCGCGCCGCGAGGAAGCGAATGACGAGTAGGCGGTCCGCCGATTGGAGGAGGAAGCCGAGGACGCCGAGGGCCGCGAGCGGCAGGCCTATAGGCAGGAGTTCCTTCACCAGCCGCCAATCCGGCCACGGCGATGCCCATACGCGCGTCCACGCAGAACCGATTAGCATAAATAGACTGCCGCCGATGACCAGGCCGGCGAAGACGCCGAAGAGGCCGTAGGCGAAGAGCAGGCCGATGACTAACGCGAAGAGGACGATGGCCTTCAGGCCGACGAAGGCGAACGCGCTGCCGAACTGTCGCCGGGCCCGAAAGAGGGTGCGGTAGAGGACTTCGCACCGGCTTGTTACCAACAGGAACGCGAAGATGAGGAGGCCCCACGAGACCGCGACGCGGTATCGCCCCCACGTCGCAAGCGCGAACGCCGCTAACCCGAGCGCCGGGACCGTCGACGTCAGGAGGTTGAACGAGAAGACGGCGCGTGCGAGGCGGTCGGCGCGCGCCCGGGCGCCGGCGGCCAGCGCGAACGGGACTTCGCGCCCCAGCGCGGTCGTCAACCCGAGCTGGAGGTAGGAGCCGTATTTGGTTATAAGCCCCAGGCCGCCCAGGATGCCGTAGAGCCCCGGGCCCAGGTAACGCGGAAGGATGACGCCGCGGGCGAACGCCAGCAGTTGTTCGATGAGCGCGGCGCCCCACAACTTGGCGGCGTCCGTGGCGAGGCCGGCGCGGCGTTCTACTATTGGCTCGCCGCCCGTCATCCTTCTCTCCTAAGGGCCGCGGCGAAGCCGCCGTTGCACCGGTGGCGGTGCGGCCATGTCCGGACGTAGGGCCCTTCGCCGGCGTCGCCGAAGATGTCCGGCGGCGGGAGGAGCCGCCAACCCGGCGTGGCTTTTAGGAATTGCTCTACGACGTGTTCCCCCTCCTCGCGTTCCGTCGAGCAGACGTTATACACGAGGCGGCCGCTGGCCGAGACGGCGGCGGCGGCGCGCGCGAGCAACGCGGTTTGCGTCGCCGCCGCCGCGGCCACGTCCTCTTCGCAAAGGCGCCACTTCACGTCCGGCTTACGGCGGACGACGCCCAGGTTGGTGCACGGCGCGTCCAATAGGACGTAGTCGGCTTGCGGGAGTTCCTCCTCCAATATATCCGCTTGCCGAACCTCGATATTAGTTATGCCGAGGCGCCGCGCCGCGGCGCGTAGCGCCTTTAACTTACGCGCGCTCTTGTCCGCGGCGAGGATTGTGCCGCCGGGGCCGACGAGCCACGCGAGCTGGACGCTTTTGCCGCCCACGCCCGCGCCGAGGTCCAGGACGGTGGCGCCGGCCGGCGGCGCCAGCCAACGGGGTGCGAGGGTGGACGCCGGGTCGAGGACTACGAAACGGCCGGCGGCGAAATCCGGGAGCGCGGTAAGGCCGACGTCGCCGAGCTCGACGGCGAGGGCGCCGAACGGCCCGTCGCTAACGCTACAACCGGCGCGCGCGAGGGAGGTGGCGAGGTCCTCGCGGCTCGCCCGCGTCGGGTTCGCGAAGACGGTGAGGGCCGCGGGGGCATTACCGGCGGCAAGGAGTTCCTCCGCCTCGGCCGTGCCGAACCGTTGGAGCCAACGGCGGACGAGCCAATCGGGGTAGGAATACCTAACGCCCAGCCGCTCGGCCTCGTCCCTTTCGGGCTCGGCGGCGGCGCCGCGCGCGGCGAGGTGACGGAGGATCGCGTTGACGAGCGGCGCAAGTTGGGCGAAGGGAGAGTTTTTAACTAAGGCGACGGCCTCGTTGACCGCGGCGTAGGGCGGCGTCCGCATAAAGAACAGCTCCGCGGCGCCGAGGCGGAGGCTGTTCCAAATGGGCGGCGGGAGTTTCGTTAAGGGTTCTCGGGCGGCGAGGCCGAGTTGGTAGTCGATGAAGCGGCGGTGGCGCACGACGGCCTTGGTCAACTCCTCGGCGAAGGCGGCATCGCCGCGGCTTAGAGGGCGCTGGACGGCGCGGGCGAGGGCTTCGTCGAGTTTGGCGCCGCGGGCGACGGCGGCGAGGGTCCTGGCCGCGGCCTGCCGGGCGGCCGAAGCCGACTTCTTTTTAACTGTTCTTCCCGCCACCGTTCGAGGCCCGCCTTTCCCGCCAAAGTTCGGCTCCCCGGGACCACGCGAAGGCGCCGAATAGGATAAGCCATGGCTCGAGCGAGCCGACACGGTAGGAGGTCCCGTATATTACCAGGACCAGGACCGCGGTCGCGTAAACCGTTAAGAAGTAGAGGTAGTAGGGGCGCCGGCGGCGAAAAGAGAGGACGAGGCCGGCGACGGCGCTTAGAAGTACGAGGGGGTAGGCCGCGTATGCCAGCCGATACGCCGCGCCGCCGAAGTTCAGCGGGACCCACCGGAGTAGCTGGCGGGCGCGGACGGCGCACAAACGGCCGTAGACGCGCGGGTTCGCCCGGATGAAAGATAGCACTCGTGCGCGGAGGAGAGCGGCGCGTTCGAACTCGCCGGCGTCGGGGGAGAACGCCGGCATCTCGACGAGCTCCGGCCGCGTCAGTCGGCCCAATTCCTCGGCGCGGAGCTTTTCGTATAGGGCTTGATAGGCGGGGACGTCGCCGCGGGCGAACTCGCGCGAGAGCGGCTGGACGTTCGCCTCCCACAGGACGCGCGGCGCCTGCGTCGCGAAAAACGAGAAGTGTCCGAGCGAGGCTTTGTTGCGCACCGCCCAGGGTAAGGCCACGGCTACGGCGGTACCCACTATTAGTACGAGCCGGCCCGCGGCGAACGATACGCGGCGGGCCCGGGCGTCGGCAACGAAGAGGGTGACGGTGGCGGCGGCGGCAGGCCCCAACAGCTCCGCGCGCGTCAAGAACGCGGCGCCGGCGACGGCGCCGAAGGCGACCGCGGCGAGCCGGCGGGGATGGGACCGGAGCCAATAGTAGCCGTCCGCGACGGCGAGCAGAGCGATAATCGAGAACAACTGGTTCGTAACCGAGGCGGCGAAGAAAATAAAGAAGGGGTAGAGCGCGCCGCCCCAGGCGGCGATGACGCCTGTGCGCCGGTCGAAGGCGCGGCGGCCGACGTCGTAGAGCAGCAACGGGACCGCGAGCGCGAGCAGGAGCTGAGCGAGCCGCGCCGCGAGGACGTGCGGCCCGCAGACTAAGAAAACGGCGCCGACAAAGACCGCGTAGAGAGGCATCACGAAGGCGGTCGGCTGGCCGGGGACGACGAAGTCCCACATCCCGGTACGCCGCCAGCGCGCCATTCGCGCCCGGGCCCAAGCGCCGCGGCTGGCGTCGAACTCGAAGATACCTTCGCTAATAGAGAGGCCGTGGCCGGCCGCGAAGGAGCGCCCGAGCTCGACGTAGAAACGGCCGTCGCCGAAGGCGAAAGGGCCGCCCGCCTCAGCGTAGAGGACGAGGGCGAGACGAAGGACGAACGCCACGGCGAGGGCCGCCGCTAACCACTTCGCAGTATGTGAACCGGTCGCCGTAGTCATATCCGGAGGTTACGCGCGCGCTATGCGTTCTTTCAGTTTTTCGATGTTTGCGACGGGTGTGGGGTCCACGCCGCGCCGGAGCGCGAGGTAGTAGGAGGCGAGGTCGCCGAAGTATATCATCTCGAAGAGGGCGGCCAGGTCGTCCTCGGCTTCGGCGCGGAATCGGAAGACGCCGGGGACCGCGTCGGCGACGAGGTCCAACGCGGCGTCCACCTGGGCCGCGGCCGCGGCCTCCTCGTGCGCCGGTCGGAAGACGACGAGGTAGAGGTGCCGGACGACGTCGTTGGGCACTTCGAAAGCGACCAGCTCGTTATGGCATAGCTCCGGGAAGCGGTGGCCGGCGGCGTAGAACTTCGCGTTCTCGGCCAGCTGGGCGCGGCCACGCTCGGCGGCTACCGCGGCGAGCGGCCCGGCGCCGTAG
>CAZJNB010000152.1:0-5475 GCA_964547385.1 uncultured bacterium | reverse complement strand
GCCCACCTACGTCTTCGCCGGGACCGCCTACGAGAACTATATGGGCGAAGGGCCGCTGGACTTCGGCGACGGCATCGTTACGGTCGCCTCCGCGGTCGGGCCGTTCGCGGCCGAACCGGCGACGGCGGACCACGTCTACCGCTTCCCCCTCGACCACTTCCAGCTCGCGATGGACGGCGAGGTCCTCGCGAAGATATACAACGCGTTGCGGGAGGCGCTCGGGCCGGCGGCGCCGTCCTAATCACGCGTCGTGCCGGGAGGAAAACGCCGCCCTTGCGGGCGGCTTATTTTTTGAGGGGGCCGGCGTAGCCGCCGGAGGCGGGCGAGACGGCCGGGCCGGCCGGGGGACGGAGGCCGCCGGCCCGCGACGGCGCGGGAACGGCCTTCGCACGGCCTTCTTGGAGCCGGGGAAAGAAGAACTGTTTGCGGTCGTTGATGAAGAGGGTCGCGAGCGGGACCTTTACCAGGTCGCGCCAGAGGAGCGCGGGTTTCGTCGGGCTGAGGCCGCCCCAGAGGAGCCGGGTGAAGAGCTTGGCGTAGATGGCGGCGCGGTCGTTCAGCATATTAATTACGGTCGTCAGGAGCGTTTGCATCTGGGCCGGCGAGATAGAAGGGTGGTTCCAGACCAGGTGCTTTATTTTGTAATGGCGGTAGACCTTATCGAAGATACCGTAATCGGCCGCCACTTTCTCCCAGAACGGCGTCCCCGGGAACGGCGTGATGACGCACACGCCGCAGGAATCGAAGTTCAGCTCCTTGAGGCGCTGGGCGTCGCGCAGCGTCTCCTCCACCGTCATATTCTCGTAGCCGATGAGATAGTAGGCGAAGCGGAACATCCCCCTCTTTTCGGCGGAGCGGCGGGCGAACTCCCGGACCTCTTCGACGTGTTGCTTTTTGTCGATGGCGTCGAGGGCGGTCTGGGACATAGACTCCACGCCCACCAACGTGATCCGCAGGCCCCGTTCGTACCACTCGTCGAGGTGGCGCAAGAAGAGGGCGGCGCGCGACTGGCATAGCCAATGCAGATTATAACGGGCGAAGAGCTCCGTTACCCGCGCGGTGAACTGTGGGTGGACGCCGAAGAGCTCATCCATTACGAAGACGTATTTGACGCCGACCTTCCGGTAATAACGTAGGACGCGCTCGATGCCGTCGTAGTTTATCGTGAAGCGTCGTTTGTCGAACGCCGGCGTCTGACAGAACGCGCACGTATACGGACAGCCGCGCTGGGTGTAGAGCAGGCCCGCGGTGAAGTGGCGTATGTTCCCCGGGCGAAACGCCACGTGTATCATCATCGGCGGGTGTTCGATTTCGCCGTCACGGACGCGATGGCCGAAGAACTGCGCGATTTCGTCTTCCGCCGGGCCGACAAAAGTCCGGTCCACAAAGCCCGGGACCTTGGCGTCCAGCACGCCGAAGTTGCCGGCCCACGTCTCGCCCACGCCCTGCCGGCGCGCTTCCTCGGCCATCTGCTCGACTTCGGCGATGTCGTGCTGGTAGACGCTGAATCCGACGACGTCCCACCCTTCCTTCAGCTTCGCGACGTATTCGTCCCACCGCGGGTATTCGAGTATCTCGACTTCGGGGACGTTTTGCTTGATAAAGCGGAGGCCCGGGCTCACCCGGAGCGGCGAGCTCAGCCGCGGGAAGCCGCGGGTGGCGCCGCCCAAGAAGTCCAGGTAGTCGCCACGGGAGCGCCGATACGAGGTGCACAAGAGGACGCGCGGGTTAGTAGACGCGGCTTTCACCGCGGCCCCCCGACGTCCGGCGCCGCTCGCTTTATTATCGGCTCAGCTTGTGGGGGAAAATCGAACGTCAGCGTTGCTCCTCTATATAAAATTAACCGTCGCCGCGGCGACGCCTTCATCGGTATACTTTTCCTTACAAACCGCTTCGGGATAACCGCCCGGTCGGACGGTGGCCACGCGCCGGCGGCAAGACCGGCCTACGAACGCTGTAGAATACTAATATAAATAATATAGCGCGGGGCCGTTGTCAAGTCTTTTCCGGCGGTCGTAACGCCCGCGCCGGGACCGTCCCGGCCGATTAGCTTTCCGGCGGTCGTTCTCCCACGCCAGGGAGATACGGCTAAGCCAGTTTAATTCCGGGGAGTAGCCTCTTGACCGACGTGGCCGGGTGGGGTATTATACGGCGTTTGACTCCCCACGTCAACAGGCCGCGACCGGCCTAACGCCGCGGCCGTCGCGGCCCACCCCCCTACCGAATATGGTGAAAGAGACCTACGTGAAGGTCGGCCCGGCCGATGAGTAAGGGCCGAGCGGCGCACGGCTTCACCGCGGTGGATACCCAAAAGGACCCGCGCGCGTGGGTCCGCTGTCTCGACACCCTGCGGCGCCACCCTTTTTACATATCCTACAAAAAGCGCGTCGTCGAGCTCCTATCGCCCCGCGCCGGCGGGACGTATCTGGACGTCGGCGCCGGTACCGGCGATGACGCCCGGGCCATAGCCGAGGGCGCCGGCGCTACCGTCGTAGCGCTCGATTCTTCGACGGTGATGATGTCGGCGGCGGCTCGCCGCGGCCTGCCGACCGTCGTCGTCGCCCTCGCCGGCCGCCTGCCCTTCGGCGACGCGACGTTCGACGGTTGTTGGTCCGACCGGACGTTCCAGCACCTGTGCGAGCCGGCCGCGGCCCTCGGCGAAATCGTCCGGGTAACAAAGGCCCGCGGCCGCGTCGTCGTCGCGGACCCGGACTACGGCACCCAGGTCCTATCGTTCCCGGACCGGGAGCTGGCGCGCCGCGTCCTCCGTTACCGGGCCGAGCGCGGCCTCCGCCAGGGAACGCTCGGCCACCGGATGGCGGCCCTCTTTACCCGCTCCGGCCTCGCCGATGTCGAGAGCGAGGCCCGGACCCTCGTCGTGCGCGACGCCGCCGCCCTCGACAACGTCCTGGGCCTTCGAACGTGGGCCGGCCCGGCGCACGCCGCGGGCGAGCTGTCGCCGAAAGAGGTCGCGACGTGGGAGCGGCTCTTCGACGAGACGGTCGCCGCCGGCCGGTTTAGGTGGGCGGTAACGTTCTTTCTGACGGCCGGGACCAAGGCGGCGTAAGGCGAACGGGCCGGCGTGGCACCGCGGGCGCTTCGTATCTCTATCAGGCGGCTTTTTTCGGCTTGACATATGCATGCCGGCGTTTTAGATTTGGGGCCCGTCGGCGCGCCGAGGTTGTCTCGGCCGCGCGTTGTGGGATATAACTTCAAACGTTTAATTAATCGCCCGTAGGGAGGAGCCGATTTATGGCGACGAAACCCGTAATGGTGAACCTTACAGCCGAGGAGCTTCCCACCAAGTGGTATAACATCCTGCCGGACCTGCCGGAGCCGCTGCCGCCGCCGCAGGACCCGCCCGAAGGCCCGAGCCGCGTCGAGCAGTTGCCGAACCTCCTCATCGGCGAGTGCCTGAAGCAGGAGTTCTCGCCCGAGCGCTGGATAGACATCCCGCCGGCGTTGCAAGACCTCTACCTCAAGGCGGGAAGGCCGCGGCCTCTCTTCCGCGCGACGGAGCTCGAGAAGCGCCTCGGGACGCCGGCGCGGATGTATTACAAGGCCGAGTTCTATAGCCCCACCGGCAGTCATAAAGTAAATACGGCCCTCGCCCAGGCCTACTATGCGCGGGAGCAGGGCTTCGAGCGGCTAACGACCGAGACCGGCGCGGGCCAGTGGGGGACGGCCCTCGCGTACGCCTGCTCGTTGGTGGAGCTCAAATGCACCGTCTTCTGGGTGCGCGCCGTCCACGACTGGAAGGACGACCGCCGCCGCTTTATAAAGATGTACGGCGCCGAGGTCCACGCGTCGCCCAGCCCGCTCACCAAGGTCGGCAAGGAGCTTTACGACAAGGACCACAAGCACCCCGGCGCGCTGGGCATCGCCATCTCGGAGGGGCTGGAGGACGCCGGCAACGACGCCAAGGCGTCGTATAGCCTCGGCTCCGTCCTCAACCACGTCCTACTGCACCAGACGATCGTCGGCCTCGAGACCCAGAAACAGTTCGAGAAGCTGGGCGACTACCCCGACGTCGTCATCTCCTGCCTGGGCGGCGGCTCCAACTTCGGCGGCTTCGCCCTGCCGTTCTACGGCGACGTACTCACCAAGGGCAAAAAGATCCAGTTCATCGCGGCGCAGAGCGAAGTGGCACCCAACCTCCAGGGCGAATACCGCTTCGACTTCGCGGACTACGCGGAGATAACGCCGATGCTCAAGATGTATACGCTGGGCCACCGCGCGAAGATGAAGCCCATCAAGGGCGACGGCCTCCGCTACCACGGCTCCTCGCCCATCCTGAGCCTGCTCCGCCACCACAAGATGTTGGACACCATCGCCTACCCCGCCGACGAGAAATACGTCTTCGCCCGGGCGCAGGAGTTCGTCCGCGCCGAGGGCTTCCTCCCTGCGCCCGAGTCGGCCTATTCGGTCGCCTGCGCCGTCGACGAGGCGCTAAAATGTAAGGAGAGCGGCGAGGCCAAATGCATCGCCTTCAACATCTCCGGCCACGGCTTCCTGGACATCCCGGGCTACGCCGAGGTGCTGGAGATTAAATAATCCGCCACCAGCATACGACAATAAAAAAGGCCGCCCGGGAGGGCGGCTTATTTTACTAACCTGCTATGAGGATCGCCGTTCTAAAGAAAGCTTTATTAACCATTCCGATTCACGGATTTGGGTTAAGTCTTTGATGCCTAATTCAAAATTACCTCCGCCCCAATGGCCTATGCCAGATACGTCCCGAGAGAAATCAGGGGGGTTTTCTAAAGTGTTGTAATTCAAGTATAGCCAAACGCGAAGTCTGCTTTTTAAAATAACTAACGAGCAAAAGGTCCTATTTTCGTATGAGTAGTTAACCGTTTTCGCAGTATACTCTTTCGTTATTTCACCCGGTTTTAAGGATAGGCAAAACATGTCTATTTTCCGGTATACTTCTAATACTTCTGCGGGTTTATTTTCCGTATGTCGGTTTTCGTAATAAAGCTTTTTAGGTTTCTTCCCCCTACTTCGAATATTTTTCGCTCCAACTTTTATCCGAGTAGGCGGGGTAGGTTCTTCGATTCCCGAAGGGGATTCCCCTTGCAAATTAGGCCATATTCGTATGACGCTGTCTTTTATTTTTTCTGGTTTAAGATTTTCATCTCCTATAATATTCCTCAATGATTTAATAAAATTCCTGGGAGGGTTAATTAACATTTTATCTAAAGCTTTACGGACCTTACCGTCCGTGAAAATCTGTTCGCCAAGTTCGTCCAGCGTACCTTTAGCGATTTCTTCTTTAGATAAGCGATTTAATAGCTCGGCGGTTTCCTCTACTCCGGGAGCATCTTTTTCGTTAAGGTCGACCGATATTTCGAAAGTCAATTTATCGGGCGCCGGGCACTTCTCAGTACTTTTATATACTTTCCATTTAATCCCGTTAGTTAAGGGTAAAGTCGTATTCTAGCCACAAAGATTAAGGTTAAGAGCTTGATAATT